>CAVAXR010000063.1:0-7929 GCA_963592375.1 Oribacterium sp.
GCATGGTACTGGTCTACGTATTGATTACGGTGGCCCGGGCGCATTCGGTGGAGTATCTCAACGGCATCTTTGAGATGAAGAACCCGGGCACCCCGATTTTTATTACGCAGCCATACATGTACATTGCGAATAATTATGATAATTTTAATGTAATGACACAGCGGCTGACGGAGCACTCGAAGGGCCTCAAAATGCTGTATCCTCTTGTGACGCTGACGGGGATCAAGTTTTTTGTACCGCTGCAGCTGGGCTTTCCGCTCTTTACAACGAAGGAAGAGCTGACCACGGTGACGATCCTTTATGACAGCTGGTATGACTTCGGTATTCCCGGGGTAATGCTGTTTTCGCTGCTGCTGGGGATCCTCACGGGCTGGATTTCGGCGCAGCCGCGGGGTAAAAATCCCTACAGCGTGCTGCTGCATGCGCAGCTCTGCTTCTATCTTTTGTTTTCCTTTTTTACGACCTGGTTCTCGAATCCGGCTACCTGGTACTATATTTTCATAACGTTCATTTGCTGGTATGGATCGTGCAGGCCTGGCAAAAAGTTGACAAAATAAAGTAATGCACGTATAATGGCGCTCTATAAGGGATTTTTTCCGTAAAAACATTATCCTAATTTTTGGGAAAGGGAGATAAGAAAAGCAATGGCTAGAAAAGCAAAGACTGCAGCAGCGGTTAAGGAAACAAAAAGCGCGGCTCTGACAGAGTCCTTCGCGGAGATCAAGAAGGCGGAGGCAGAGGTGAAGCCTGCAGAGAAGACGGAAAAGGTTGCCGAGACAACAGAGACAACAGCAGAAGAGAAGAAGGCACCTGAAAAGAAGGAAGCAGAAAAGAAGCCGGCAGCACGCAAGGCACCGGTAAAGAAGACAGCAGAAAAGGCAGAGGCAGAGGTGAAGACAAGCGTTACACTGGAATTTAACGGCAAGCAGATCAATGTACAGGAGATCCTGGACAAGGCAAAGGCTGCCGCTGTAGCTGCCAAGAAGGATGTACAGCAGATCGATGTTTATGTAGTGGCAAATCAGAATGCTGCATACTATGTAATCGACGGCGAGGGCAAGGACGAGTACAGAGTGGATTTCTGAGTATTCGGCTTATGAATCTTATGGGGACATACCGAAAAGGTATGTCCCTTTTTATATCAGGAGGAGGCCATGGAATTGAAGAAGCTGCCGGAGGAATTTCTCAGGCGAATGCGGGAGCTGCTGGGGAGTGAAGAGGAGTATAGTGCCTTTTTGCGTTCTTATGAAATGCCGGCGAGCCGGGGGATCCGGCTGAATCTGCAAAAGCTGCTGCATCTCAGGGAAAGTGAGCATATGCAGAGCTATGAGCGGCTTGTCGCAGAGTGGGGGCTGGAGCCGCTGCCGGAGGCAGGGACCCTGGAAACAGCAGACGGAAAGCGGTATTACCGGGAGTTCTATGTGAATGAGGAACGGATGCAGGCCCTGGGCATTCGCCCGGGAAAGCATCCCTACCATGAGGCCGGACTCTATTACATGCAGGAGCCGTCGGCCATGCAGGTGGTGCCGGGACTCGAAATCCGTCCCTTCGACCGGGTGATCGATCTTTGCGCAAGTCCGGGCGGAAAGAGCACGCAGGCGGCGGACTGTCTGGATTACAGTCGGGGCGGTCTGCTGATTTCCAACGAGTATGTCGGAAACCGTGCGAGAACACTTTCTTCTAATATAGAAAGGATGGGTGTTCCCTGCGCGGCGGTCCTGAATGAGGACACGGGACGTCTGGCAGAGCGTTTTCCGGGATATTTCAGCCGTGTCATTGTGGATGCGCCCTGCTCCGGCGAAGGCATGTTCCGTAAGGATGAGACCGCTGTGGCAGAATGGAGTCCTGAAAATGTGGCGCTCTGCGCGGCGCGGCAGAAGGAAATTCTGGACAACGCGCTGGTGATGCTGGCGCCGGGCGGCCGGCTCAGCTACTCGACCTGTACCTTCGAAAGGGCGGAGGACGAGGATATCCGGGACTACATCCTTGCAAAGGCGCCGGATCTGCGGCTCGTTCATGAAAAAAGAATTTTCCCGCATCGGGAGCGTGGTGAGGGGCATTATGTGGCGGTATTCGAGCGTCCGGGCGAGGATCTCACGGCTGCGGCCGAAGACATTTCCCTGAAGGAGGAAAAGAACGGCGACACGGTCTATCTGGTACCGGACAGTATGCCGGATCTCCGGGGGCTTCGGGTGCTGCGGAAGGGCGTGGCGGCCTCGGAGCTTCTGAAGAAGCGGGAAAATCCGCATCATGCGCTGGCGCATGCGCTTCGACTGAGACAGCTTCCGGAGGATCCGGAGGATTCGCTCGCGGCGGCTTCGCCCGTGATTGATCTTCCGGCCGAGGACCCGCGGATCGGGCAGTATCTGCACGGTCTGGAGTTTGCGATCAGTCCGGAGGAGGCCGGGGAGATCCGCGGCGGCTTCGTTATTGTGGCCTGTGACGGAGCTGCGCTCGGCTACGGAAAATATGTGAACGGCAGAATAAAAAATCATTTTCCGAAGGGACTGCGATTTGTCTGAGAAAATTATTTCCGGAGGATTGAGAAATTCTATTGCGGGCATTGAAAATAACTATTGCGGCCAGCGTCAAAACTTTCACAAATCCCTGTACAAGTGTCTTGAAGAAAAAGATACTTTCGTTTACAATAACATGGAGATAAACCGGGGAAATTTTTCCCTGCTTTATAGGAAATGGAGGACAAAAAATGGATAATCAGTCAACATCATCTGCAATGACCAGAATTCAGTCACTGCTGGATGAGTCCAGCTTTGTTGAGCTTGGTGCTCTGGTGCAGGCCAGATCCACAGACTTCACCATGGCTGCGAAGAAGGCACCATCTGACGGTGTAGTAACCGGCTATGGCACCATTGACGGCGGCCTTGTGTATATCTATGCACAGGATGCAGCAGTGCTTGGTGGTTCCATGGGTGAGATGCATGCAAAGAAGATTGCAAATCTTTATGACATGGCTATGAAGATGGGCGCACCGGTAATCGGTCTTGTGGACTGCTCGGGTCTGAGACTTGAGGAGGCCTGCGATTCTCTGTACGGCATGGGACGCATCTATCACAAGCAGACACTGGCCAGCGGCGTAATCCCGCAGATCACAGCAGTCTTCGGCACAGCCGGCGGCGGCATGGCAGTGCTTACTGCTCTTTCTGACTTCGTATTCATGGAGAAGAGCAAGGCACGCCTGTTTGTAACCGCTCCGGATGCTGTATTCGGCAATAAGGACGACAAGATCGCTATGGCCGATGCACAGGAGAAGAACGGTCTTGTGGATTTCAGCGGCTCTGAGGATGAGATTTTTGCTGAGATCAGAAAGCTCGTTGCAGTGCTTCCCGGCAACAATGAGGACTACGGCGCTTATGAGGAGTGCACAGACGATCTGAACAGATCCGTAGCCGGCATTGAGAAGATGAAGGCTGTTGACGCTGTAAAGCAGATCGCTGACAACGGCGTATTTATTCAGACACTGAGAGGCTTCGCACCGGATGTGGTTACCGGCTTTGTTCAGCTGAACGGCCAGACTGTAGGTGTGGTTGCCAATAAGGATTCTTCCTTCAAGTGGAAGGGCGCTCTGCAGGCTGCCAAGATGGTGAAGTTCTGCGATGCTTTCGAAATCCCTGTGCTTACCCTTGCTGATGTAAAGGGCTATCACAACTGTGAGTGCAATGAGAGCCACATTGCAAAGGCTTCCGCTGAGCTTGCTGCTGCATATTCCAACGCTTCTGTACCGATGGTAACCGTTGTGAAGAATGCTTTCGGCACAGCCGGCATGACCTTCGGCTCCAAGGCCCTGGGTGTTGACATGGTTTATGCATATCCGAACGCACAGCTTGGTGCGATGGATGCTGCCAAGGCCTGTGAGATCATCTATGCTGATCAGGATGATGCTGCAAAGGCTGAGAAGGCAAAAGAATATGCTGCAAATCAGAACTCTGCACTGGCTGCTGCACAGCGCGGCTATGTAGATGATATCATTGCTCCGGAGGAGACCAGACAGAGAGTGATCGCTGCCTTCGAGATGCTTTTCACAAAGAGCGTATACAGACCGGACAAGAAGCGCAGCACAGTAGTATGAGAGGAGACAGGATGAAACATTGGATTAGAAAAGCAGTCCTTGGTCTTTGTCTTGCCATCAGCTTCGGCGCACTTACGGCCTGCGGTTCCTCTGCCGACACAACGGTGACCATTGATCCGAGCCAGAAGACCACTCTGGAGGCTTTCGGTGAGCAGCAGATGGAAGCCATCGGCGCGATGACCGCTGAGGATCTTCAGACCTCTATCGCACAGGCAGAGCATGATAAGAATGCGATCCTTTACAATGGTCTCACCAACTATCTGAACAGCATGGACAGACTGGGCGCTTTCGTGAGCGTGGACAGTGTGGAGGCTTCTCAGAATGAGGATGGCTACAGCATTGCGATTGTGGCAACCTTCGAGCAGAGAAAGCTGGATCTGACCCTTGGCTTTGATGAGGATATGACGGCTTATACAGAGATGACCTTCTCTCCGGAGTACAGCATGGGTGAGAAGATGTCCGATGCAGCCGGCAATCTGGTACTTGGTATGGGATCTGTATTTGTGATCCTGATCTTCATTGCATGGATCATCAGCCTGTTCAAGTACATCAGTGTATTTGAGAAGGGCGCAAAGAAGAAGGAAGCCGCTCCGGCAGCTGCTCCCAAGGCTGCTCCGGCTCCTGTAGCTGTGGCACCGGCTGCTGCACAGGCTGTTTCCGGCGATGAGCTGCAGGCTGTGATCGCGGCTGCGATTGCTGCCTATGAGGCAGAGAACGGAAAGGATGCCGACGGCTTCGTTCCGGGACCGACACTGAACAATGGACTGGTAGTTCGTTCTATCAGAAAGCGTTAATCACAGGGCGATGGCCCGATTCTAAAAAGGATGGTATTCAAAATGAAGAATTATACAATTACAGTGAATGGCGTCGCTTACGACGTAACCGTAGAAGAAGGCAAGGGAACCGGCGCAGCAGCTGCTCCGAAGGCAGCAGCTCCCGCAGCAGCACCGGCACCGGCAGCAGCTCCCGCAGCACCGGCTGGCGCAGCAGGCG
This sequence comes from Oribacterium sp., assembly GCA_963592375.1. Taxonomy (GTDB): domain Bacteria; phylum Bacillota; class Clostridia; order Lachnospirales; family Lachnospiraceae; genus Oribacterium. Next base: position 5,081 of record CAVAXR010000063.1, read on the forward strand.
GTGTAGAGGTAACATCTCCGATGCCCGGAAAGATTCTGGCTGTTAAGAAGAAGGCCGGAGATGCTGTAAAGGCCGGAGATCCGATCCTGGTTCTTGAGGCTATGAAGATGGAGAACGATATCGTAGCTCCGCAGGACGGCACTGTTGCAACCATCAATGTTGCAGTGGGCGATTCAGTAGAGTCCGGCGCTGTTCTGGCAACCATGAACTGATTGTCTGAACGCTGACTTTGCTGATCTGGAGGTTTTCATATAATGAATATTTTAAATACGTTATCAAATCTCGTTCAACAGACAGCATTCTTTAACCTGACATGGGGCAACTACCTCATGATGATTGTGGCTTTTGTTTTCCTGTATCTGGGAATTGCAAAGGGCTTTGAGCCGCTGCTGATGGTTCCAATCGCTTTCGGAATGCTGCTTGTTAACATCTATCCGGACATCATGCTGGATCCGGCGGATTCCATGAACGATACCGGCGGACTTCTGTGGTACTTCTTCCATCTGGATGAGTGGACGATTCTTCCGTCCCTGATCTTCATGGGTGTAGGTGCACAGACAGACTTCTCGCCGCTGATCGCAAATCCGATCACGTTCCTGCTGGGTGCTGCTGCACAGTTCGGTATTTATGCAGCTTATTTCCTGGCTATTTTCCTGGGCTTCAACGGTGCAGCCGCTGCCGCTATTTCCATCATCGGCGGTGCTGACGGACCGACCTCCATCTTCCTTTGCAACAAGCTGGGACAGACGTCACTGCTCGGACCGATTGCCGTAGCCGCTTACTCTTACATGTCTCTGGTGCCGATCATTCAGCCGCCCATCATGAAGGCGCTGACCACCGAGAAGGAGAGAAAGACCAGAATGCCGCAGCTTCGTTCCGTATCCAAGCTCGAGAAGATCCTTTTCCCGATCGTGGTTACCACAGTGGTGTGTCTGCTTCTGCCGACCACCGCTCCGCTGGTTGGTATGCTGATGCTCGGAAACCTGTTCAAGGAGTCCGGCGTGGTTAAGCAGCTGACAGAGACGGCCAGCAACGCAATGATGTACATCGTTGTTATCATGCTGGGTACTTCCGTAGGTGCTTCTACATCTGCTGAGGCCTTCCTGAACACGGATACCCTGAAGATCGTCGTTCTCGGTCTGGTTGCCTTCGCATTCGGTACCGCAGCAGGCGTTCTGATCGGCAAGCTGATGTACAAGCTTTCCGGCGGCAAGATCAACCCGCTGATCGGTTCTGCAGGTGTGTCTGCTGTTCCGATGGCTGCCCGTGTATCCCAGAAGGTTGCTGCGGAGACAGATCCGACCAACTTCCTGCTGATGCAGGCAATGGGTCCGAACGTGGCCGGCGTTATCGGTACTGCAGTTGCTGCAGGTACCTTCATGGCAGTTTACGGCGTAAAGTAATCATAAACATTCAATCAGGGGTGCCGGCATTCCGGCACTCTGAAATGAAGGAGATAAAATGGCAAAGGTTAAAATTACAGAGACAATTCTGCGTGATGCGCACCAGTCACTGATCGCAACACGTATGCCCAGCGACGTTATGGAGCCGATCCTGGACAAGATGGATCAGGTTGGCTACAACGCTGTAGAGTGCTGGGGCGGTGCTACATTTGACGCCTGCCTTCGTTTCCTCAAGGAGGATCCGTGGGAGAGACTGAGAATGCTGAAGCGTCACTTCAAGAATACAAAGCTTCAGATGCTCTTCAGAGGACAGAATATTCTTGGATACAATCACTATGCTGATGATGTGGTAGAGTACTTCGTAGAGAAGTCCATCGCAAACGGTATCGATGTGATCCGTATCTTCGACTGTCTGAATGATATCCGCAACCTTGAAACAGCTGTAAAGGCTTGTAAGAAGGAAGGCGGACATGCACAGATCGCGCTCTGCTATACACTGGGCGATGCTTATACCCTTGAGTACTGGGAGAACCTGGCAAGAGACGTTGAGAGCCTCGGCGCAGATTCCCTCTGCATTAAGGATATGGCCGGCCTTCTGCTTCCGGATGCGGCTACCAAGCTGGTTGGCGCACTGAAGAAGGGCACAAAGCTTCCTATTGAAATGCATACCCACTACACCTCCGGCATGGCTTCCATGACTTATCTGAAGGCCATTGAGGCAGGTGCAGACATCATCGATACTGCATCCACACCGTTCGCTCTGGGCACATCCCAGCCGTCTACCGATGTTATGGTGAAGGCTCTCGAGGGAACAGAGTACGACACAGGTCTCGATGTCAACAAGCTCATCGAGATTTCCAATTACTTCGAGCCGTATCGTGAGCAGTGCCTGAAGGACGGCCTTCTGTCCACCAAGGTTCTGGGCGTAAATGTCAACACCCTGAAGTATCAGGTTCCGGGCGGCATGCTTTCCAACCTGATTTCCCAGCTGCACCAGGCCGGCAAGGATGACAAGCTGACAGAGGTTCTGGAAGAGGTACCGAGAGTGCGTAAGGACTTCGGTGAGCCGCCTCTGGTAACACCGTCCTCACAGATCGTTGGTACCCAGGCCGTTATGAATGTGCTGACAGGTGAGCGCTACAAGATGGTTCCGAAGGAGTCTCATAAGCTCGTTGCCGGTGAATTCGGACGTACTGTAAAGCCGATGAATCCGGATGTGGTGAAGAAGATTCTGAAGGATGGCGAGACACAGATGACGGATCGCCCTGCAGACCACATCGAGCCGCAGCTTGACAAATTCAAGAAGGAGTGCGAGAAGTGGATCCAGCAGCCTGAGGATGTTCTGTCCTATGCACTGTTCCCGACTGTTGCAAAGGAGTTCTTCGAGTACCGCGAGGCACAGAAGAGCGGCATTGCAACAAAGCAGGCTGACAAGGAAAATAAGGC
>CAVAXR010000064.1:0-7740 GCA_963592375.1 Oribacterium sp.
GATCTGTGGAGCTGGAGCTGCTGCCGACGGTAGAGAACTCGGAGATTTGTATTCAGGACATGCGGAAGGCCTCCTGCGATGACGACTGTGTCGGCGTGATCACCTGGATGCATACCTTCTCACCTGCTAAGATGTGGATCAAGGGCCTGCAGGAGCTGAGAAAGCCGCTGCTTCACCTGCACACCCAGGCCAATGAGAAGCTTCCCTACGCCGACATTGACATGGATTTCATGAATCTGAACCAGTCAGCCCACGGCGATCGAGAGTACGGCTTCATCGTGGCGAGAATGGGAATTCCGCATGAGGTGGTGGCAGGCTACTACAAGCATGAGGATGTCATTGCCAAGATCCGCCAGTTTGCGGATGTGGCCAAGGCCATCGATTGTTCAAAGCACCTGAAGGTGGCTTCTCTCGGAAACAACATGCGTGAGGTAGCTGTGACTGACGGCGACAGAGTCGAGAGCCAGATCAAGTACGGCTGGGAGTGCAACTATTATGCACTGGGCGATGTGGTTGCGCTCATCAATGCAGTGACGGAGGAAGAGATCGATGCCAAGATGGCTTCCTACAACGAGAAGTACACGATGAAGACCGATAATATCGCGGCGGTTCGTGAGCAGGCAAAATATCAGGTGGGACTTGAGAAGTTCCTGGCAAAGGAGGGCGTGGGTGCTTTTGCAGATACCTTCCAGGATCTCCACGGACTTCGTCAGCTGCCGGGCATTGCCGCACAGGATCTGATGGCGCAGGGCGTCGGCTTCGGTCCGGAGGGTGACTACAAGATCGCGGCACTGTCTGCCGTTCTGATGAAGATGTCTGAGGGCAGAGAGGGTGCCACAGGCTTCATTGAGGATTATACCTATGACCTCACACCGGGACAGGAGCTGGAGCTTGCTTCCCATATGCTGGAGGTACCGCCTGCATTTGCTGCCGGAAAGCCGGAGATTCAGGTACATCCTCTCGGCATCGGCGGCAAGGAGGATCCTGCCAGACTGGTATTTGACGGCGTAACCGGTGACGGCATCCAGGTGACCATGGTCGATATGGGCGATCATTTCCGCATCATCTGCGCAGATATCGAGCTCGTGAAGCAGCCTGAGGTAATGCCGAAGCTTCCGGTAGCAAGAATCATGTATCGTCATAAGCCGAATTTCCAGATCGGTACGGCAGCATGGTGCTATGCCGGCGGCGCACATCACTCCGTGGTGTCTACAGCGCTGAACAGAAATGACATCGCGATGTTTGCCCGTCTTACCGGTACGGAGCTTATCACCATCGGTGAGGATACCACAGAGGCGGATCTGCAGAAGTTTTTCATGAAGTAAGGAGGCAGCGGAATGCTTGAGGATCTGAAGCAAAAGGTATATGAGGCGAATATGCTGCTGCCGAAGCATCATCTGGTGACCTTCACCTGGGGAAATGTTTCCGGCATCGATCGTGCATCAGGGCTGTTTGTCATTAAGCCGAGCGGCGTGGATTATGATGTGCTGAAGCCGTCAGATATGGTGGTGATGGATCTCGAGGGCAATCGTGTGGAGGGGGAGCTGAACCCCTCCTCCGATACGAAAACACATCTCGAGCTCTATAAGGCCTTCCCGGAGATCGGCGGCATTGTGCATACCCATTCTCCCTATGCAGTGGGCTTTGCCCAGGCCGGGAAGCCGATTCCCTGTATGGGCACCACACAGTGCGATTATTTCTACGGCGATATCCCCTGCATCCGGCATCTGACACCGGAGGAGATCGAAGAGGACTACGAGAAGAACACAGGTCTCACGATCGCAGAGACCTTCCGCAAGGAGAACATCAGCCCGGTTTATGTGCCCGGCTGCATTTGCCACAGCCACGGTCCCTTTGCCTGGGGAACGGATCCCTTCAATGCGGTGCACAATGCCGTGGTGATTGAAGAGGTGGCGAAGATGGATCTCTTCGCGCTGACACTGGATCCGGAGGCAGAGCGGGCGCCGAAGCATTATCTTGAGAAGCACTTTATGCGGAAGCATGGCCCGAATGCCTATTACGGCCAGGGACACAAGAATTGAGAGGAGCGGAAAATGGGCGCAAAGGAAATCATCGAGCGCGGCGAGGCTGCGCTGGGCATTGAATTCGGATCCACAAGAATCAAGGCAGTGCTGATTGACCGGAAGGGTGCTGTGCTGGCAGTTGGCTTTCACGACTGGGAGAACTCCCTGATCGACGGCATCTGGACCTATCCGCTGGAGGAAATTCATGCGGGACTCCGTGACTGCTATACCTCTCTCCGGAAGGCAGTGGAGGAAAAGTACGGCATCACGCTGAAGAAGCTTGGCGCCATGGGCATCAGTGCCATGATGCACGGCTATATGGCCTTTGACAAGGACGGCAATTTGCTGACACCCTTCCAGACCTGGCGGAACAGCAATACGGAGAAGGCAGCAGACGAGCTGACAGAGCTGTTTAACTTCAACATTCCGCTGCGCTGGACAATTTCGCATCTCTATCAGTGCATTCTGGACGAGGAGGCGCATGTGCCGCAGCTTTCCTTCGTGACGACACTGGATTCCTATATCCACTGGTGTCTGACAGGGGAGAAGGTGACCGGTATCGGTGACGCCGCCGGCATTTTCCCGATCGACTCGGAGGCGCATGATTATGATGGGGAAATGCTTTCGAAGTTCGATAAGCTGATCGAGGGCAGGTATCCCTGGAAGACCCGGGATATTCTGCCGAAGGTACTGGTGGCCGGTGAAGCAGCCGGAACACTTACGGCAGAGGGCGCAGCCTTCCTGGATGAGAGCGGCAATCTGGAGCCGGGTATTCCGCTCTGCCCTCCGGAGGGTGATGCGGGCACCGGCATGGTGGCGACAAATTCTGTTGCGCCCCGTACCGGAAATGTGTCGGCCGGCACCTCTACATTTGCAATGCTGGTGCTGGAGAAGGGACTCAGCAGGCTCTATCGGGAAATTGATATGGTGACAACCCCGGACGGTTATCCGGTGGCCATGTCCCATGCCAACAACGGAACCTCAGATCTCAATGCCTGGGTGAACATTTTCAAGGAGTTTGCAGAGCTGTTCGGCATGAAGGCGGATATGGGAGAGCTGTATGGAAAGCTTTATCAGAATTCGCTGACCGGTGATCCGGACTGCGGCGGCCTGCTGCCCTACGGTTATTTTTCGGGCGAAGGCATTACCCACCTGAACGAAGGCAGACCGATGCTGATCCGTATGCCGGACAGCCGCTTTACTCTGGCGAACTTCATGCGGGCAAATCTCTACTCTTCATTGGGGGCCGTGAAGCTGGGCCTGGATATTCTTTTGAAGGAAGAAAAGGTGACGGTGGAGAAGATCATGGGGCACGGCGGACTCTTCAAGACAAAGGGAGTTGCGCAGAAGTACCTGGCAGCAGCCGTGAATGCGCCGGTGACGGTGATGGATACCGCGAGCGAGGGCGGCCCCTGGGGCGAGGCACTGCTTGCAGCCTATATGCTGGACGGCAATGGCAGAAGCCTTCCGGACTATCTCAACGAGGAAATCTTTGCAAGTCAGTCCGGCAGCACCATTGCACCGGAGGCAGCAGATGTGGCAGGCATCGAAGCCTTTATGGAACGCTACAAAGCCGGCATTCCGGCAGAGCGTGCTGCGGTGGATTGCCTCAGGTAAGAGCTTCGGTCCAAAATGAGCCTCCGGGTGCTGCGTAGTGCGTATTTGTGAATATGAACAAATGAAAAAGGCAAATTTAGAAAAAATTTAGGATTTTTTTCTATTTTGTAACATCGCGGCCATATTCTGTACATAACTTTAGATTATACTGGTTTTGTAATATGGAATAGTTTCAACGGAGGCGATACGCTTATATGAATATTTTGTTTTTTCTGACTCCGAAGTGCGATACGGCTTATCTGGAGGAGGATGATACCCTGCGGAATGCGCTGGAAAAGATGGAATACCATCGATATCAGGCCATCCCGGTGCTGAACAAGGACGGCACTTATTTCGGAACGATCACAGAGGGCGATCTTTTGTTTGAAATCAAAAATGCCCTGCACCTGGATCTGCATGAAGCAGAGAAAATCCGGGTGCGGGACATTCCGATGCGGCATTATTACCGGCCGGTCGGTGTGTCCGGTTCCATGGAGAGCCTTGTGAAGCGGGCTCTGAACCAGAATTTTGTGCCGGTGGTGGATGATCTCCAGCACTTTATCGGCATTGTACGCCGGCGCGAGCTGATGAATTATCTGTATCAGCACGCGGAATTCGGCGAGTTCGGTGAGATTCCGTATCTGCAGTCAAAAGGTTTTGATGTAGTCGGACTCTGATTCACCTGTTTTTTCAAGACGGCGGATAACTACGAAGTAGCTTCCGCCGTTTTCTGTTTTTATCTCTACACGGTCGCCGATACGATGACCGAGCAGTGCTTTTCCCATGGGGGACTCGTTGGAAATGAGTCCCTGCAGGGAGTGACCGCGGATGGAGGTGACGATGCGATAGGTTTCCTCCTCATCGTCTTCTTCAAAATAAACGGTTACGGTATTGTTCAGACCTACCTCGTCCGCCTTTGAGCTGTCATCGATAATGGTGGCAAAACGCAGCATTTTCTCGAGATAGCGGATGCGGGAATTGTTCTGTCCGTTCGCTTTTTTTGCGGCGTAATATTCAAAGTTTTCCGAACGGTCACCCTGGGCAGCAGCCTCTGCCACAGCCCTGGTCAGCTGGGGCCGGAGCTCTACCTTGCGGTGACGGATTTCGGCTTCGATTTTTTCAACATCTGATTTTGTCAGCTGTTCTCCCATGCGATATGTTTCCTCCTGGATTCGGAATTGCGTCGTGCTTTGCAGGCAGCCGCCCGTCCGACGGCGTCTCATGGCTTCGCGGGACAAATCAGGCGCCCGGATAGGTGATTAGTGAGGCCACTTTGTACTTGGAGAGCTTGTCGCGACCTCTGAGGCCGGCAAGCTCCATGACAACAGCCAGCTGAGCTACCTCACCGCCGAGGGACTCCACCAGCTGACAGGCTGCATCGAGGCTGCCGCCGGTGGCCAGCAGATCATCGATGACCAGCACCTTCTCACCGGGATGAATGGCATCCTTGTGAAGCTCCAGCTCTGCCTCGCCGTATTCCAGAGAATATTTCACGGAAACGGTCTCTCTGGGGAGCTTTCCCTTCTTGCGAACGAGCACGAAGCCCTTGTGCAGGGCATAGGCCAGAGCGGTACCGAAGATGAAGCCGCGGGATTCGAGACCGACAACGGTATCGAATTCGACATCCTTTACAGCTGCGAGAAGTCCGTCAATGGCATCCTGCAGACCGTCCGGATCCTGTACGAGGGATGTGATATCCCGGAACATGATGCCCGGCTGCGGAAAATCCGGAATGGTGGTGACATAATCCTCTAAATGTTCTCTTTTCATAATGTTCTCCTATGATTTGCAAGGAAGGCTTTGCTGCGGCAAAGCGTTTTATTGAGTCTGGTTCACGTACTTTGCGGCATAGGTCTGGATGGCGGCAACGGTCTTGCCGTCGGTCATCCTGCCCTCATAGATCAGCTGCTGCAGATCCTCGAGCTTCCAGGCCTCCACACCCAGCTCCTCGTCCTCGTCCCAGTGCACCTGACCGGGCTTCAGATTTCTTGCGAGATAAATGCCGATCTTCTCATCGAGAAAAGCCACTGTCGTATTGACATAGAGCAGAAATTCCAGCTTATCGGTTTTGAAGCCGGTCTCCTCCTCCAGCTCCCGCATGGCGCATTCTTCGAAATCCTCGTCCTCGGAATCCCGCTTCCCTGCGGGGAGCTCCAGTGTATAGCGATCCAGTGCATGACGGAACTGGCGCACCATCAGGATACGGCCGTCCTCCAGCACCGGCAGTACGGCAGCCGCACCCATGTGGTGGATGAAGTCCCAGTGGGTCTTATGACCGCCGACATCTACATAATCATCATAAACCTTCAAAACCTTGCCCTGGTATTTCAGGGTTCTTTCGAGCAGCCGTACAGGCTTCTCTGCATTTTCTGCATTCAGCATTTGCTGGCACCTCCTGTGGAGCTTTTGAATTTCCTGTTTATTATAGCACAAAATCCCTGTAATAACAGAGCAATGGAGGAACAGCGGGCTTTGACAATGCGATATGAGGATAGTAAAATAGGAAAATCATACAAAAGAGGGGGGTCCGCTATGACAGACAAACAGCAGGAAATCGAACTGGAGAGACCGGCTGACAACACACCGCCGGAGGAGCTGTATCAGAATCTGGTGACGGCAATTCGGAAATATCATCCGTCCAATGATCTGAGCATGATCGAAAAGGCCTATCAGGTGGCGAAGGAGCAGCACAAGAACCAGAAGAGAAAGTCGGGTGAGCCCTACATTATCCACCCCCTCTGCGTGGCGATTATTCTGGCGGATCTGGAAATGGACAAGGAAACCATCGCCGCGGGACTGCTGCACGATGTGGTGGAGGACACCGGCATGACGCTGGAGGAGGTGAAGGCTGCCTTCAATTCCGATGTCATGCTGCTGGTCGACGGCGTCACCAAGCTGACAAAGCTGAATCTTGACACGGACAAGGTGGAAATGCAGGCGGAGAACCTGCGGAAAATGTTTGTGTCGATGGCGAAGGATATCCGTGTCATCATCATTAAGCTGGCGGATCGTCTTCATAATCTGCGGACGCTGGAGTATCAGACACCGGAGAAGCAGAAGGAGAAGGCCCGAGAGTCACTGGAAATCTATTCCCCGCTGGCTGATCGTCTCGGTATCAGCAAGATCAAGATCGAAATGGATGACCTGTCTCTTAAATACCTGCAGCCGGAGGTTTATGAGGATCTGGCAGAGAAGGTGCATCTGAAGAAGGAAGCCCGGGAGGCCCGGATCGGAAGCATTGTGGAAGAGGTATCAGCCCATATCCGGGATGCGGAGATCGATGCGGAGATTAACGGCCGCGTCAAGCATTTCTTCTCTATTTATAAGAAGATGGTGAATCAGAGCAAGACCATCGATCAGATCTATGATCTCTTTGCGATTCGCGTCATTGTGGAGTCTGTCCGGGACTGCTATGCGGTGCTGGGCGTGATCCATGAAATGTATACACCGATTCCGGGGCGGTTCAAGGACTACATTGCCATGCCGAAGCCGAACATGTACCAGTCACTGCATACGACGGTGATCGGACGGGACGGTGTGCCCTTTGAAATCCAGATTCGTACCTTTGAAATGCATCGTACAGCGGAGTTCGGTATCGCTGCGCACTGGAAATACAAGGAGCAGGGCGGTTCTCAGGCGAAGGCATCCGAGTCAGAGCTTGCCAAGATGAACTGGCTGCATGAGATCCTGGAGTGGCAGAAGGATGAGTCTGACTCCAAGGAATTCATGAATATGGTCAAGGCGGACCTCAATCTCTTCAACGAGGATGTTTACTGCTTCACGCCGGGCGGTGATGTAAAGAATCTGCCGGCGGGCTCCTGCCCGATCGACTTCGCCTATGCCATTCATTCGGCAGTGGGCAACAAGATGGTGGGCGCCAAGGTGAACGGCAAGCTGGTGCCGATCGAGTACAAGCTGCAGAACGGTGACCGGGTGGAGATCGTGACCTCTCAGAATTCCCACGGACCGTCCCGGGACTGGCTGAAGATTGTGAAGTCCACGCAGGCAAAGAATAAGATCAACCAGTGGTTCAAGCGGGAGCAGAAGGATGAAAATCTTGATCGCGGCAAGGATATGCTGGAGCACTACGCGAAGTCCAAGGGCTATACGCTGGGTGAGC
>CAVAXR010000065.1:0-7618 GCA_963592375.1 Oribacterium sp.
GCGTGTGGCCATTGTACGGGCTCTGGCGATGCATCCGGATGTGATGCTGTTTGATGAGCCGACCTCCGCGCTGGATCCGGAGATGGTCGGTGAGGTGCTGCAGGTTATGAAGCAGCTTGCAGAAGAGCACATGACCATGGTAGTGGTGACGCATGAAATGGGCTTTGCCCGGGAGGTGGCAGACCGCGTGATGTTCTTGGAGGGCGGAAACTTTGTCACAGAGGCGGCGCCGGAGGAATTCTTTGCACACCAGGACAATGAGCGTCTGAAGGCATTTCTCTCGAAGGTGCTTTGATGACAGGGCAGACTTGAATTTTTGAAGAGAGCATGATAAAATGAGCTGGCAAACGTAAGTTTGCCGGCTTTTGCTATCTTAGGGAAATGTTGGTTGAATCAGCATTTTCTTCGATGCCTTAGCGGCGAGCATATCAGAGACTTCTTATTTGAAAGAGGTATTCAGAAAGAAATGGAAAAGAAATATATCAAGATCCGCGGCGCCGGTGTGCACAATCTCAAGCATATTAATCTGGATATTCCGCGGGATGAGCTGGTGGTGCTGACGGGCTTGTCCGGCTCCGGAAAGTCCTCACTGGCCTTTGACACCATTTACGCAGAGGGACAGCGGCGTTACATGGAGTCGCTGTCTTCTTATGCCCGGCAGTTCCTGGGACAGATGGAGAAGCCGGAGGTGGAGTCCATCGAGGGACTGTCTCCGGCCATTTCGATTGACCAGAAATCGACCAATCGGAATCCGCGTTCCACTGTGGGAACGGTGACGGAAATCTACGATTACCTGCGACTGCTCTATGCCCGGATCGGGCTGCCGCATTGTCCGAAGTGTGGAAGGGAGATTCGCCGGCAGACCGTGGACGAAATGGTGGACCAGCTGCTGCAGCTGCCGGAGGGCAGCAGAATTCAGCTGCTGGCACCGATTGTCCGGGGAAAAAAAGGCATGCATGAGAAGGTGCTGGCCAGTGCCCGGAAGTCCGGATATGTGCGGGTGCGCATCGATGGAAACATGTATGATCTGGCGGAGGAGATCAGTCTGGAGAAGAACCTTCGACACACGATCGAGATCGTCGTGGACAGGCTTGTGATCCGGCAGGGCATTGGAAAACGGCTGGCAGAGTCAATCGAGCAGGTGGTGGCGCTGTCGGACGGCCTGCTGACGGTGGACGTGATCGGCGGAGAACCGATGAACCTGTCCACGAGCTTTGCCTGTCCGGACTGCGGTGTCAGCGTGGAGGAGATTGAACCGCGCAGCTTCTCCTTCAACAATCCCTTCGGCGCCTGTCCGGAGTGCTTTGGCATCGGCTATAAGTCGGAGTTTGATGTGGCGCTGATGATTCCGGATGAGAGCCTGTCTCTGAACCAGGGCGCTATTTCCGTGCTGGGTTGGATGAATTCAAAGGATGAGGGCAGCTTCAGCCATGCCATGCTGACCTCTCTGGCAGAGAGATATCAGTTCAGTCTGGACACCCCCTTCTGTGAGCTGAGCCCGACGGCCCGGGATGTGATTCTGAACGGTACCCATGGCGAAAAGGTGACCGTGCACTATAAGTCTCAGTTCGGCCGCGGAAATGTACATCATGTGGCTTTCGAGGGACTGGCGGAAAATGTCAGCCGCCGCTACAAGGAGTGCTTTTCCGATAAAATGAAGGCGGAATATGAGCAGTTCATGCGAATCACACCGTGTCCGGCCTGCCATGGTGCCCGTCTGAAGCCCTCATCCCTGGCAGTTACCGTGGGAAATCTGAATATTTACGCATTGACGGAGCTTTCTATAGAGAAATTTAATGACTGGCTGGAAAAGCTGGAGCTGACGGAAACCCAGCATAAGATCGGAGATCTGGTGATTCGGGAAATCCGGGCCCGCATCCGGTTCATGCTGGATGTGGGTCTGGACTATCTGTCACTGTCCCGGGCGGCCGGAAGCCTGTCCGGCGGTGAGACCCAGCGTATCCGTCTGGCCACGCAGATCGGCTCCGGACTGGTGGGCGTGGCTTACATTCTGGATGAGCCCAGCATCGGACTGCACCAGCGGGACAATGACCGTCTGATTGCGACACTGAAGCATCTCAGAGATCTGGGAAATTCGGTGATCGTGGTGGAGCATGATGAGGATACCATGCGGGCGGCAGACTTCATCGTGGACATCGGTCCGGGCGCCGGCGAAAACGGCGGCCGGGTGGTGGCCAGCGGTACGGCGGAAGAAATCATGCAGGTGCCCGAAAGCATTACCGGACAATACCTCAGCGGACGGAAGAAGATCGCAGTACCATCGGAACGCCGTAAGCCGCGCGGCTGGCTCACGGTGAAGGGCGCCCGGGAAAACAATCTGAAAAACATTGACGTGAATTTCCCGCTCGGCGTGTTCACCTGTGTTACCGGGGTATCCGGCTCCGGCAAATCCTCGCTAGTGAATGAAATTCTTTACAAAACGCTGGCAAAGAAGCTGAACCGGGCCAGAACCATCCCGGGAAAGCACAGCAGCATTGAGGGGCTGGAGCAGCTGGACAAGGTGATTGATATCGATCAGAGCCCCATCGGGCGTACGCCGCGCTCCAATCCGGCAACCTATACCGGCGTTTTTGATCTGATCCGGGATCTCTTTGCCGCCACCTCGGATGCGAAGGCCAAGGGCTATACAAAGGGACGTTTTTCCTTTAATGTGAAGGGCGGCCGCTGTGAGGCCTGTTCCGGCGACGGCATTGTAAAGATCGAAATGCACTTCCTGCCGGATGTCTATGTGCCCTGCGAGGTCTGCGGCGGAAAACGCTATAACCGGGAAACGCTGGATGTGAAGTATAAGGGAAAGAATATTTACGATGTATTGAATATGACGGTGGAGGAGGCACTGGAATTCTTTAAAAATGTACCCTCCATTACCCGGAAGATTCAGACGCTCTATGACGTGGGACTTGGCTATGTGCGGCTGGGACAGCCCAGCACGGAGCTGTCCGGCGGTGAGGCGCAGCGCATTAAGCTGGCAGCGGAGCTGAGCCGGAGAGGAACCGGAAAAACCATTTATATTCTGGATGAACCGACCACAGGACTGCATTTTGAGGATGTCAGCCATCTGGTGCAGATGCTGGATCAGCTGGCCGCCAACGGAAATACCGTTGTGGTGATCGAACATAATCTGGATGTGATCAAGTGTGCGGACTATATTATTGACATCGGGCCGGAAGGCGGCGAGCGGGGCGGCACCGTGGTGGCATCCGGAACACCGGAGGAGGTTGCAAAGGTGAAGAAGTCCTACACAGGAAAATATATAGCGAAGTACATCTGATTTTCAGCCGCGGTCGTGCGGCGGACGCCGCCGGTTGTTCTTTTCCGGAAGATTCGGATCGGCGGTCGGCGGATTTTCGACGGGGCGCATGATGGGATCGTCGATGTGTTCGGCAACACGCCGGCGGTCCTCGAAGGTATCGGTGTGTCTGCGCTTTGCCTCGGCGTCAAACAGCTTGTCCACGGTTTCGGTCAGGCGGTCATTCAGTTCGTCCCGAAGACTCAGAAAATGATCGGCATAACGATAGTTCTGTACCTTGAAATTGCCCTGCAGCAGTGCGTCCGGAGATACCTCCAGCGCATCGGAGAGAAGCAGAAGGACGACGAGCTTGGTGCCGGCGGCGCCCTGTTCGATGCGGGAAATGGAGTTGGGCTTCATGCCGCAAAGCTCCGCCAGCTGCTGCTGCGTCAGGTGCTTTCGTTTCCGATACTTGTGTACGTTTCGACCGAAGATTATCCAGTCTATGCTGCGCTTTTTGTCTGAGTTGACTGAGATTTCCTGAGCTTCCGAATTCTTTTTCATATGGTCTCCTTTACATGTTTACAATATCGCATAAAAAACAGGAGAGGTTTATTCGCAGAAATGCAGAAAATCTACATTTGCTGTATAGGAATTGCTGAAAAAGTATTCCGGAAATGTATGAATTATACATTTCCGGAATAGAATCGAAAATGAGGCAGATCGCGTGATTTCACACCGGAGGAAAAATTTCAAAAATAAGGAATCTCTTTATTTACATAAGGAGAAAAATCAGATATAATCCTTGAGATTCTATTAGGGCTTGTACCGGTTTCGACGGGGACGATGCAGCTTTAGAAGCTATCCGTACGGCGAGCGCGTTAAGTGCCGACTTAAAATTAAACGCTAACGATAATAACGTAGCACTGGCAGCGTAAGCTGTCGGTCAGCCTCAGAGCACTCACACTTTGAGAATCTGGCCTCGACTATGTGAGAAACGACGTATTCCGGTTCCTCCCGGATGCGGGCGTATCAGAGGATACCGGTCAGCAGGAGACGTGCGCATCTCATGCTGATGGGGAATCTCAGAAGCGTACTATGATAGTAGAAGGAAAGGGAATTCGTTTTCGGACATGGGTTCGACTCCCATCAGGTCCACTTAATGAGTCGTAGTCGAACACATCGGCAGCGGCTCTTTTTTTATGCATAAGCAAGGAGGAAAAATGGAAAGCTTTTTTAAACTGAAGGAGCACGGCACCAACGTGAAAACAGAGGTTGTGGCCGGACTCACAACTTTCATGACCATGGCCTATATTCTGGCCGTGAATCCCAGCATTCTGGGGGCATCGGGCATGGATACCGGTGCAGTGTTTACCGCGACGGCACTGGCATCTGCTGTGGCCTCATTCTGTATGGCGATGTTTGCGAATCTTCCGTTCGTGCTTTCAGCCGGACTGGGACTGAATGCGTACTTTGCCTATACAGTTGTCAACATCATGGGTTACACCTGGGAGCAGGCACTGACCGCTGTATTTGTGGAAGGTCTGGTATTCATTGTTCTGTCTCTCACCAACATTCGTGAGGCCATTTTCAATGCCATTCCGGCAACCCTGAAGATCGCGGTTTCGGTTGGAATCGGTCTCTTCATCTGCTTCATCGGACTGCAGAACGCGCATATCGTTGTGGACGGCTCTACACTGGTGGATCTCTTCTCATTCAAGACATCGGTTGCCAACGGAACCTTCCATTCTGAGGGCATTACCGTGATACTGGCACTGCTGGGCATTCTTCTGATGGCCTTCCTGATGTTCAAGAATGTGAAGGGCTCCATCCTGATCGGCATGATCATTCTCTGGGCAGCAGGCATGCTTCTGGAGCTCGTCGGCATTTACGTACCGGATCCGGAGAACGGCTTCTACAGCATGTTCCCGTCAGGCATTATCTCCATGCCGGCAAGCCTTGCGCCTACGGCTATGAAGATTGATTTCTCCTTCATGAAGAGTGTGGATTTCTTCGTGGTTATGTTCTCGTTCCTCTTCGTAGATATGTTTGATACACTGGGCACGCTGATCGGCTGTGCATCCAAGGCCAACATGCTGGACAAGGACGGCAAGCTGCCGAAGATCAAGGGCGCGCTGCTGGCCGATGCCATCGGAACCGTGTTTGGTGCCTTACTGGGAACATCTACCATTACCACCTTCGTGGAGTCGTCATCCGGTATCGCTGAGGGCGGTAAGACCGGTCTCACGGCAGTGGTTTCCGGTCTGTTCTTCCTGCTGGCGCTGTTCTTCTCACCGATCTTCCTGGCCATCCCGTCCTTCGCGACAGCGCCGGCCCTGATTATCGTGGGCTTCCTGATGATGCAGCAGGTTGCCAAGATCGATTGGAACGACGACATTCTGGAGACGGTTCCGGCCTATATCTGTATTTTCGCCATGCCGTTCATGTATTCCATCTCCGCCGGCATTACCTTCGGTGTGATTTCCTATGTGGCATTGCACCTCGTAGCCGGAAAGGGCAAGAAGGTCGCACCGCTGATGTATGTCCTGGCTGTGCTTTTTGTTCTGAAGTACGTGCTGCTCTGACAGTCGCAGAGGGAAATGTTGTCGGGCCCGAAAGCATTTCCCCTTGCCACAGCTGCGGGCTAACGCTTATAATTTAGCGTAGCAACGAATGAACATAAATTGGAGGGAAAATGGCAAAAGAACTTGTAGTTGTATTGGATTTCGGCGGCCAGTATAATCAGCTGGTGGCGCGTCGTGTCCGCGAATGCAACGTCTATTGTGAAATTTATTCCTACAGAACGGATCTGGAAAAGATCAAGGCAATGAATCCGAAGGGAATCATCCTGACCGGCGGCCCGAACAGCTGCTATGAGGAAGGTGCTCCGACCTATACAAAGGAGCTCTTCGAGCTGGGCATTCCGGTGCTGGGACTCTGCTACGGCGCGCAGCTGATGATGCATGTGCTGGGCGGCAGGGTGGAAAAGGCACCTGTGCGGGAATATGGAAAAACAGCAACCTTTATTGACGGCAGCAAGGCATCTCTGTTTGCTGGCGTAAGCGAGGAAACCATCGTCTGGATGAGCCACTTTGATTATATTTCAAAGGTGGCGCCCGGCTTTGAGATCATTGCCCATACCGCAGATTGTCCGGTGGCAGCAGCGGCAAATGAAGAAAAGAAGCTGTATGCGATTCAGTTCCATCCGGAGGTGCTGCATACAGTGCAGGGCAAGGAAATTCTGAACAACTTTGTGCGGAATATCTGTCAGACATCAGGCGACTGGAAGATGGACTCGTTTGTGGAGACCACAATCCATGAAATTCGCGAAAAGGTCGGCAGCGGCAAGGTGCTTCTGGCGCTGTCCGGCGGCGTGGATTCTTCCGTTTTAGCGGCTCTGCTGGCAAAGGCAATCGGCAAGCAGCTGACCTGTGTGTTCGTCGACCATGGTCTTCTTCGTAAGAACGAAGGGGACGAGGTGGAAAATGTCTTCGGGCCGCAGGGTGAGTTTGATATCAATTTTGTGCGGGTAAACGCGCAGGAGAGATATTACGCGAAGCTTGCCGGCGTAGAGGAGCCGGAGCGGAAGCGCAAGATCATCGGTGAGGAGTTTATTCGTGTCTTCGAGGAAGAGGCCAAGAAGATCGGCACCGTGGATTTCCTGGCGCAGGGAACCATTTATCCCGATGTGGTAGAATCCGGCCTCGGCGGAGAATCTGTTGTGATCAAGTCGCATCATAATGTCGGCGGACTCCCTGACTATGTGGATTTCAAGGAGATCATCGAGCCCCTTCGCAATCTCTTCAAGGATGAGGTGCGAAAGGTCGGCCTGGAGCTGGGACTCCCCGAGTATCTGGTGTTCCGCCAGCCCTTCCCGGGCCCCGGTTTGGGAATCCGCATCATTGGCGAGGTGACAGCGGAGAAGGTGCGCATCGTGCAGGATGCTGACTACATTTACCGCACCGAGGTGGATGCAGCAGCAAAGGCCTATAAGGAAGAGCATGGTGTGGAGGCACCCTGGATGCCGAACCAGTATTTCGCGGCCCTCTCCAATATGCGTTCTGTCGGTGTCATGGGTGATGAAAGAACCTATGACTATGCTGTGGTGGTTCGCGCAGTGCGGACGATCGATTTCATGACGGCTGAGGCAGCACAGATTCCGTTCGAGGTGCTGCAGACTGTGATGAGCCGGATCATCAACGAAGTGAAGGGCGTGAATCGCGTAATGTACGATCTCACGTCAAAACCGCCTGGGACGATTGAGCTTGAATGATTTTGGGGTCTTGAAAAAGCTGATAAATACGTGCTTTTTTGACCGTTAAGGCCTTTCGTGGCAACGAAATGGCAACAATT
The DNA here is from genome assembly GCA_963592375.1 of Oribacterium sp. GTDB lineage: Bacteria > Bacillota > Clostridia > Lachnospirales > Lachnospiraceae > Oribacterium. The sequence continues at coordinate 7,604 of CAVAXR010000065.1, forward strand.
TTCATTATTCCGTAA
>CAVAXR010000066.1:0-7598 GCA_963592375.1 Oribacterium sp.
AATCTGACCTACTCCCTGTGCGGCATGACCAACCATATGTCTCCGGATGATCATTACGCAGACCTGAAGCGCCTGATTGCGGCAACGACAGGAAAAGGGAAGCGGATCAATGTGATCATGCCGTTCATGTATGAGTCACGGCAGCATAAGCGTTCGGCCAGAGAATCTCTGGACTGTGCATTGATGCTGCAGGAGCTGCATCAGATGGGTGTGGAGAACTTTATTACCTTCGACGCACATGATCCGCGTGTAATGAATGCCATCCCGGCCGACTCCTTTGATAATGTATCCTGCACTTATCAGTTTATTAAGGCTCTGCTGCATAACGTAAATGATCTGACCATCGATAAGGATCATATGATGATCATCTCTCCGGATGAGGGCGGCATGAATCGCGCGATCTATTATGCCAACGTCTTAGGCCTGGATATGGGTATGTTCTACAAGAGACGTGATTATACACAGGTCGTGAACGGCAGAAATCCGATTGTGGCGCATGAGTTCCTTGGCTCTGATGTAGAGGGCAAGGACGTGATCATCATTGATGATATGATTGCCTCCGGAGAGTCGCTGATTGATACTGCGAAGGAGCTGAAGGCAAGAAAAGCACGCCGCGTATATGCCTGCTGCACCTTCGGACTCTTTACGAACGGTCTGGAAAAGTTCGACGAGGCCTATGCTAGCGGCATACTGGCAGGCATTCTGACAACAAATCTGATTTATCAGACGCAGGAGCTGCTGGAGAGACCCTGGTATATCAATGTGGATATGGCGAAGTACATTGCTCTCCTCATCGACCATATGAACCACGACATGTCGATCTCCACCATTCTGGATCCGATTGACCGCATCAATGCAAGGGTTTCAGAGTACAAGGCGCTGCATGCACAGGATAACGCACAGCTCAGCATGGATCTGAAGTGATCGGGAAACGCGAAAGAAAGTGTTTCTGATGAAGAATAAAGAAGGAATCGTCGTTTCGACGGTTCCTTCTTTGTGTTATGATAGTGATCCGGGGTTCATACAGGCCGGCTTGCGGAAGCCGGACCTGCGCTTTTCGGATGATAACAAGCGGGAAGGATTTTCAAGGAGAGCGGCATGGCGGGAGAGAGAAAATCGGATTTTTCGAATCATATCTATCTATACAGCTTCCTTCTGGCGATTCTGGTGGTGCTGGTGCATGCGGTGAATCTTGCGGCGGATGGAACGGCGCTGGCGGAGCTGGCGCGAAGCGATGCGGCGGATATTCCGATGAGAATACAGGATTTTTTTTCGAATACACTGGGGCAGGCGGCGGTGCCCGGCTATTTTCTTCTGAGCGGCTTCCTGTTTTATCGGACGCTGCCGGGACTTGCGGACATTCCAAAGAAATGGCAGCGCCGTATCCGATCCCTGCTGATTCCGTATTGCAGCTGGAATCTGCTGTATTATCTGCTGTATGCGGTATGCGGCAGGGCTTCCCTGACGGCCGGAGCTGCCTTTGAAGCGGTTCTGCATTACGGCTGTAATCCGGTTTTCTGGTATCTCTGGCAGCTGCTGCTTCTGACGGTACTGGCGCCGGTAATCTTTCTTCTGACCCGCTGCAGTCTGCTGTCCCTTGCGGCACTGACCGGCACGCTGTTTCTCGTATATTTTCAGATTGATATTCCATTGGTGAATGAAGATGCGCTTTTCTATTATCTGCTGGGCGCCTGCTGGGCGGTGTACGGTGCAGAGTGCTTCACGGGCTCGGCATCCCGCGATGAAGGGCGGCGGACGCTTCTCCTGGAAAATGTCTTCGGCGCGGAAACGGGGGCGGTAAGTCGGAAATGCGTCGGCGCAGCTGTTCCTGCAGTCTGTTTTTTTGCTGCGGCAGTTTTCTTTGGCATCTGGCAGCAGACTTGTCTTCAGCAGGTAGCGGTGCGGCCACTGGTGCTGAGCACGGTGCTGCTGCGGGCTTCGCTGGCACTGGGAATCTGGTTCCTGACCGGTATGCTGCGCCTGCCGGCATTGCCCCGTTTCATGCAGGAAAGCTTCTTTCTTTATGCAGTGCATTATCCCATCGTGCGGATCTGCAGGCATTTACTCAGCTATATACTGGTGCGGACCGGAGCAGCAGAGCCCTTCAGCACAATCTGCTATTTCCTAACGCCTCTGATCTGTGTTATGATAGCGCATGGAATGTCCGCAGTGCTCAGAAGCTTCGTGCCGCAGCTGTACAATATTCTGGCGGGTAACCGCTGATGCGGGCAGAGATGGAAATTCGGAAAGAGAGAGACCATGTTTATTGCAGATCATTGGATAGATTATGAAGTACTGGATACCTCAGAGGGGGATAAGCTGGAGAGATGGGGGAAGTATCTTCTCCGTCGGCCGGATCCGCAGGTAATCTGGAATACCGGCTTTGGACATCCGGGCTGGAAGAAGCTGAACGGACATTATCATCGTTCGCAGAAGGGCGGTGGTGAATGGGAATTTTTTGACCTGCCGAAGCAGTGGACGATTTCCTATATGCTGGGCGGAAACGGCGGCAGCAGCTTTAACGAGAAGAAAGCAGACACCTACCGGAAAACGGCGCCGGTATATGAGAATCTGGCAAAGCTTCCGGAAAAGGAAAGGACGCTGACCTTTCACCTGAAGCCGTTTGCCTTCAAGCATACAGGTCTTTTCCCGGAGCAGGCAGCCAACTGGGACTGGTTTTCGGACAAGATCCTCGGAGAGCGGGCGCGGCGAAAGGCAGCGGGGGATGCGCGTCCTGTGAAGGTGCTGAACCTTTTTGCCTATACCGGCGGTGCAACGCTGGCGGCAGCCAAGGCGGGCGCGCAGGTAACACATGTGGATGCCTCCAAGGGCATGGTGCAGTGGGCGAAGGAAAATGCCCAGAGCTCGGGACTCGGAGAGGCGCCGATCCGCTGGCTGGTGGATGACTGTACGAAATTTGTGGAGCGTGAGATCCGCCGGGGAAATGTCTATGACGCGGTGATTATGGACCCGCCCTCCTATGGCAGAGGCCCGAAGGGCGAGATCTGGAAGATTGAGGATGCGGTGTATCCGCTGATTCAGCTGACGGCAAAGCTGCTGACGAAGGATTCCCTCTTTTTCCTGCTGAACTCCTATACCACCGGTCTGCAGCCGGCGGTGATGAGCTATATGCTGGATACGGCAATCGCATCGAAAATCGGCGGTACGGTGGAATCTGAGGAAGTGGGGCTTCCGGTAACGGAGAGCGGACTGGTGCTTCCCTGCGGGGCCAGCAGCCGGCTTTCCCTTCGGTGAGAGAAATTTGTAAGGGAATTTGCGCGATTGTTAAGGGAAAAACGCTTGTCTTTAAAAATGCGAATGCGTATAGTAATGGATAGAAAAAACGCTTGCGAGCGTCCGGAGGTTTAAAATGAAAAATAAATTCAAAATCTGTCTGCTGACAGCCGGTCTCATGGCTGCCTTCAGTGCGGCGCCTGTCTTCGCTGCCGGCTGGACTACCAACAGTGCAGGAAATACAGCTTATCAGAATGACAACGGTACTATGGTGACCAATTCCTGGATCAAGGCCAATGTCAACGGCGCAACTGCCTGGTACTATGCCACCAATGACGGCTCGATCAAGCGTGACGGCTGGCAGAAGGTTAATGAAAAGTATTATTTCTTTGATGAGAGCGGTGTTATGCAGACCGGCTGGGTAGACGGCAACAGCTATTACTGTGACCCTTCCAGCGGCGAGATGAAGACCGGATGGAAGCAGCTGGCACTGCCGGAGGACGTGACAACCGACGGGAAGGTTTCTGCGGATACCTACTGGTTCTATTTCAATCTGAGAACAGGTGAGAAGTTCCATTCTGACGGAAATTATGTGACGACAAAGACCATCGACGGCATTGTATACGGCTTCGATGAAAACGGCTGCATGGCAACCGGCTGGGCGGAGACGGAGAGCGGAAGTCCGGAGATTGCGGGCTATATGTACTTTGCCGAGTCCAATGTCGGCAGCTTCAAGATGGGACAGCGGCTGGCCAATACCTGGTACAGCACGGTAGGACCTGAGGAGGAGGATGGCCGGACGAGCGGTGATCTGGCAACGGGAGACGTGGAGTGGTTCTACTTCAAGTCCAACGGACATCCGGCAGCCGGCGGCAGTGATGTCTATGATGTGCAGAAGATCAACGGAAAGCGTTATCTTTTCAATGAAAAAGGAAATCCGGTGTACGGCATTCAGATGGGAACCGCCGGAGACGGTACAGAGACCGCATATTACTACTGTGGCACATCCAAGACGGACTGCTCTGTGAAGACAGGAAAGTTCACGCTGACGGAGGATGACGGAGAGAAGATTACGGCATACTTCAGCACGAACGGCAAGGGCTACAGCGGCATCAAGAACGGATACCTTTACTACGATGGAAAAATGCAGAAGGCGGATTCCGACATGAAATACCAGGTAGTACAGTATAACGGAAAGGATTATGTTGTGAATTCCTCCGGAAGCATCATGAAGAACCGGAAGAATACGAAGGATGCGGACGGCAACAAGTGGAGCACGGATGCCAACGGTGTTCTCAGCGCCGGCTCGCTGACGAGACTGGAGCTCAGCTCGCCGAAGACCACAGATCTGGATTGATCGGGAAATCAAAAATATATGCAGGAGAAAAGCCGGGGCGCAGTGCGCTCCGGTTTTTTTGATTCCCAGGCTTTGCGTGGGCCGGGCTTTCGGGACGGTCCTGTACGGATTGGAGTCGAAGACATTTTCCTACTATATAAAAGGGGCAAGAGAAAGTGCTTGCATTCCATTCGAAAATCGAGTACTATAGCGGACGGAATGCATGACACACGCGGCGGCGTGGAAAAGAAACGCCCGATAACGTGTAAATGTTTCCGATTAAAAACAATTTGCGTGAGAAATCGCTTGAAATCGTCGTCGGGCTATGCTATCTTAATATTCGCTGTGACATGATAGCGTTGAAATGAAAGATTGCTCAGCTGTACGAAAGCCAAGACCCGGTCTGAGAACCGGCAACCAAGTATAAGTCGGATGAGAGAACTTCATGGAGCGAATGTCAAGTTAACAAAACTGACGGCAGGTCACTGTACTACAATTTAGATCCGTTCCACAGCAAACGGATTTTGTGCGGATTCCTACGGGATACGCACGGTTACGTGTACAGTCACCAACTTATCGTCAAATTTCCGATAGGAGGCGACTTTTTTTATGGCAAGTCAAGTAATGAGAATCACACTCAAGGCTTACGATCACTCAATCGTGGACGAATCAGCCGCAAAAATTGTGGAGAGCTGCAAGAAGACAGGATCTCAGGTTTCAGGTCCGGTACCCCTTCCCACAAAGAAGGAGATCATCACCATCCTGAGAGCTACTCACAAGTACAAGGACTCTCGTGAGCAGTTCGAGCAGAGAACTCACAAGAGATTGATCGACGTGATCGCACCGAACCAGAAGACAATGGATGCTCTTCAGAGACTGGAGATGCCGGCCGGTGTTTACGTTGACATCAAGATGAAGAAGAAATGATTCTAGTATGATCCGCAAGGATCCGCTGTAGAAAGGAGAACACATGAAGAAGGCTATTTTAGCAACAAAAGTAGGAATGACACAGATCTGGAATGAAGATGGCGTGTTGATTCCAGTAACTGTACTTCAGGCTGGCCCTTGTGTTGTTACACAGGTTAAGACAGTTGAGAACGACGGTTACAAGGCAGTACAGGTTGGTTTCCAGGACAAGAGAGAGAAGCTGGTTTCCAAGCCGGTTAAGGGTCAGTTCGACAAGGCCGGTGTTTCCTGCAAGAGATTCCTGAGAGAGTTCCGCTTTGAGAACGCTGAGGAGTACAAGGTTCAGGACGAAATCAAGGCAGACATCTTTGCAGAGGGTGACAAGATCGATGTTACCGCTATCTCAAAGGGTAAGGGCTTCCAGTCCGCAATCAAGAAGTACGGCCAGCACAGAGGACCGATGGCTCATGGTTCCAAGTTCCACCGTCATCAGGGTTCCAACGGTACAAGTGCTACACCTTCAAGAGTACTTCCCGGCAAGGGAATGCCCTCTCACATGGGTGCAGTAAAGGTTACCACTCAGAACCTTACAGTTGTAAAGGTTGATGCTGAGAAGAACCTCATCCTTGTAAAGGGTGCGGTACCGGGACCGAAGAAGGCACTGGTTACAGTTAAAGAAGCTGTAAAGGCCTGAAACGGAAGAAAGGAGGAACATTTAAATGGCTAACGTATCTGTATTTGATATGCAGGGTAAGGAAGTTGGCAAGATGGATCTGAATGACGCTATCTTCGGCGTAGAGATCAATGAGCATCTTCTTCACCTCGCAGTTGTTGCACAGCTTGCAAACAAGCGTCAGGGCACACAGAAGGCATTGACTCGTTCAGAAGTTTCAGGAGGCGGAAGAAAGCCTTGGAGACAGAAGGGCACCGGTCATGCAAGACAGGGCTCCATCAGAGCACCGCAGTGGAAGGGCGGCGGAGTTGTATTTGCTCCGGTTCCCAGAGACTATACAACAGGCATGAACAAGAAGGAAAAGAGAGCGGCTCTCAAGTCTGCACTTTCCAACGCTGTTCAGGAGAATAAGCTGATCGTTGTTGATGAGATCAAGTTCGATGAGATCAAGACAAAGAACTTCCAGAACATGCTGGATGCTCTGAATGTTAAGAAGGCATTCGTTCTTCTGGATTCCAACGATGAGAATACAATTCTCTCCGCAAGAAATATTGCTGACGTTAAGACAGCACAGGTTAACGAGCTGAACGTTTACGACGTCCTGAAGTTCGGTACAGTGGTTGCTTCAAAGGCAGCTCTCGAGAAAGTTGAGGAGGTATACGCATAATGGCTGACATTAGATATTACGACGTCATCCTTCGTCCGGTTATCACTGAGAAGAGCATGAACGAGATGGCTTCAAAGAAGTATACCTTCCTTGTAAATCCGGCAGCTACAAAGTCTCAGGTTAAGGAAGCTGTTGAGAAGATGTTCGAGGGAACAAAGGTTAAGGCTGTAAACACCATGAATCTGGATGGCAAGACCAAGAGAAGAGGCATGGTAATCGGCAAGACTGCTGCTACTAAGAAGGCAATCGTAACTCTGACAGAGGATTCAAAGGAAATCGAGATTTTCGCAGGCCTTTGATTCAAGCATTGATTCAGAGCATGATACACGCCGCGTGAAAAAATTTCTCAATTATACGCGGCAGATTGAAAAGGAGAAAAACAGTCATGGGTATTAAGACATATAACGCTTATACACCTTCCAGAAGAAACATGACCGGTTCTGACTTCGCTGAGGTTACAAAGTTCACTCCGGAGAAGTCTCTGCTTGCTGCAAAGCGCAAGAATGCCGGAAGAAATAATCAGGGTAAGATCACTGTTCGTCATCAGGGCGGCGGAAACAGACAGAAGTACAGAATCATTGATTTTAAGAGAAACAGCAAGGATGGCATCCCTGCAAAGGTTATCGGTATCGAGTATGATCCGAACAGAACTGCAAACATCGCACTTCTGGCTTATGCAGATGGTTCCAAGGCTTACATCCTGGCTCCGAACGGCCTGACAGACGGCATGACCGTTATGTCCGGCGAGCAGGCTGAGGCAAGAGTTGGCAACTGCCTTCCTC
>CAVAXR010000067.1:0-7543 GCA_963592375.1 Oribacterium sp.
GCCGAATGTGCATGGTGCACCGGTGCATATGGGGGACGCCAAGGAGGTGGGCGTCGCGGATGTGATGAAGCCCGATTACGGTGAAGCCGTAGACATTTACGAGGGTGAGATTCCTGTATTCTGGCCGTGCGGTGTGACGCCGCAGGCTGCAGTGGAAAATGCGAAGCCGCCCATTGTGATCACCCACGCACCGGGTCATATGTTCATCACGGATATCCCCAATGCCGAGCTGAATGATTATCTGGAAGCGAAGAAGCAGGCAAAAAAATAGAATCAGTGCTAAATAGCTGCCGGTCATGTGTATTTCGATTAAAAGGGTACGCATGACCGGCATTTTTAACAAAAAATCCATCGTTTGAAGGTGGAATGATGTTAAAAATTATGATATAATAGCAAACAAATATATCACGAATTCATAGGCAGATGGATTTTGCCTAGTGGTTTGGCACGATGGTGATGCGGTGCTGAACCGTTACGATTTATGAAAGGAGTAGTTATGGGACTTATCAGAGCAGCAGCAGGTGCAGCAGGCGGAACCCTTGCGGATCAGTGGAAGGAATTTTTCTACTGTGACTCTCTGGGAAAGGATGTCCTGGTGGTGAAGGGACAGAAGCAGACCGGTTCCCGTTCCTCTAACACAAGGGGCAATGACAACATCATCAGCAGCGGCAGCAAAATTGCTGTAGCGGACGGTCAGTGTATGCTGATCGTGGAGCAGGGAAAGATCGTAGAGGTATGTGCGGAACCGGGTGAATTCACCTATGATGCCTCCACAGAGCCGAGTATCTTTTCCGGCAGTCTGGGTGAAGGCATTAAACAGACCTTCCAGACCATCGGCAAGCGCTTTACCTTCGGCGGAGATACCGCAAAGGATCAGCGCGTCTATTATGTCAACACAAAGGAGATGGGCGAGATCCTCTACGGCACAGCCACACCGGTTCCCTTCCGCGTGATCGTCAATGAGGAGCTGGGCTATAAGCTGTCTGTGGACATCCGCTGCAACGGAAACTTCACGTACCGCATCTGTGATCCGCTGCTTTTCTACACCAATGTCTGCGGCAATGTGGAGCAGTCCTATGAAAGTGAGGAGATCGCACCCCGGCTGAAGGGTGAGCTGATGACCTCACTGCAGCCGGCACTTGCAACGCTTTCAGCAAGGAAGGTGCAGTATTATGAGATTCCGGCACATACCCAGGAGATTTCCGATGCGCTGAACGAGGTGCTTTCCAAGACCTGGCGGGAAAAGCGCGGCATCGAGGTATTCTCCTTTAACATCAATTCACTCAGTGTGCCCGAGGATCAGCGGAAGAAGATCACCGAGTGGGAAGAAAATGCCATGACCACCAATCCGAATACAGCCGCCGCACGGCTCGTGGGCGGACAGATCGATGCTATGAAGGCGGCGGCCGGCAACACAAACGGTGCCATGGCCGGCTTTATGGGGATGGGCATGGCAATGAATGCCGGCGGCATGAGCGGCATGAATGCACAGAATCTTTTTGCGATGGGACAGCCCGCTCAGGCGGCAGCCCCCGCACAGCCGGCTCCTGCTCCGGCAGCTCCGGCACAGGACAGCTGGACCTGCTCCTGCGGCGCAACGGTGAGCGGAAAGTTCTGCCCGGAATGCGGCACGAAGCGGCCGGAGCCGAAAATGGCAGCTCCCGGCAGCTGGACCTGCTCCTGCGGCGCTGCGAATACCGGAAAATTCTGTTCGGAATGCGGTTCCCCGAGGCCGGTATCCGACAGCTGGACCTGCTCTTGCGGTACCGTGAATAAAGGAAAGTTCTGTCCGAACTGCGGAAGCAGAAGACCCTGAGTATAAAAGGGAGACACTATGGCAAACATACAGGAATACAAGTGTCCGTGCTGCGGCGGTGCAATCCAGTTTGACAGCACGATTCAGAAGATGAAGTGTCCGTACTGCGACACAGAATTTGAAATGGAAGCACTGCAGGGCTATGATGAGGCCCTGCAGCAGGAAAAAAGCGATGATATGAGCTGGGAAATGTCCTCCGGCTCGGAATGGCAGGCAGGTGAGACCGATGGGCTCCGGCACTATCAGTGCCAGTCCTGCGGCGGCGAGATTGTCGGTGACGAAAGCATGGCGGCATCCTCCTGTCCCTACTGCGGAAATCCCATCGTGCTCATGGGACAGTTTTCCGGAGAGCTGCGGCCTGACTACATTATCCCCTTTAAGCTGGATAAGAAGGCGGCAAAGGAAGCGCTCATGAAGCACGTTTCCGGCAAACGCTTGCTTCCGAAGATTTTCAAGGACCAGAATCACATCGATGAAATCAAAGGAATCTATGTCCCCTTCTGGATCTTTGATTCAGATGCCGAGGCGGATATCCGCTATCGCGCAACCCGGGTGCGGAGCTGGAGCGACAGCAATTATCATTACACAGAGACAAGCTTCTATATGGTGAACCGCGCCGGAGGTCTGGGATTTGAGCATGTGCCGGTGGATGGCTCAAGCAAGCTGGCGGATGATCTCATGGAGTCGGTGGAGCCCTTTGACTTCTCTGCGGCGGTACCGTTCCAGACGGCCTATCTCGCAGGCTATCTTGCGGATAAGTATGATGTTTCCGAGGAAGACTGCATTGCCCGGGCAAATCAGCGTGCAAAGCAGTCCGCAGAGGATTGCCTCCGTGCCACCGTTCAGGGCTACAACTCGGTGGTGCCGGAGCAGACCAGCGTAAGCCTGCAGAACGGCTCTGCAAAGTATGTACTGTATCCGGTCTGGATATTAAATACGAACTGGAACGGGGAGCAGTATCGCTTTGCGATGAACGGTCAGACCGGAAAGTTTGTCGGCAATCTGCCTCTGGATAAAAAGGCCGCAAACACGCTGCACATTCTTCTTCTGGTTATCTTAACGATCGTTTTCAATGTTATTCTCACATTGATTTTGGGCTAAGGAGGCTGCGATGAAGAAATTAATGCGAAAAGCACTTGCCTTCATGACAGCCGGGATGCTGGCTCTGCTGCCGCTGGCAGGCACAGCATATGCGGAAGAGGGCTTTCACAGCGAGTATGCGCGTCTCATGGATGCAGCGGATCTGCTGACGGATGCAGAGGAAGCGGAGATTCTTGCCGCGCTGGATGAGATCAGCGAGCGGCAGAAGGTGGATGTGGCCATCGCTGCGGTGGACAGTCTGGACGGAAAGGATGTCCAGAGCTATGCGGATGAACTGTACGAATATTGCAGCTTCGGCTACGGAGACGCACACGACGGCTTCATGCTGCTGATCAGCATGGAGGAACGGGACTGGTACATCACCACGGAGGGCTACGGCATTACTGCCATTACAGACGCGGGGATCGAGCACCTGGGTTCTGTGATGTCGGACAATCTGTCCGCCGGAAACTACGCGGCCGCTTTCATGGACTTCGCGGAAACCGGCGACGAGATGATCACACAGGCCAAAGACGGCTCCCCCTATGGGGCTGAAGATAAGTCTGTCAATGCCATCATGATTCTCGGCATTTCCTTTGTGCTCGCGCTTGTCGTTAGCAGCATCGTTGTCGGCCGGATGAAGGCAGAGCTGAAGTCGGTGCAGATGGAGCGATCCGCAGCAAACTACATTCGGGAGGGCAGCATGCAGCTGACGAAGCAGCAGGATCTCTTCCTGTACCGGCATGTGAGCCGCACGAAAAGACAAAAGTCCTCGTCCTCCGGCAGCAGCACACACAGATCCTCCTCCGGCAGAACGCACGGCGGAGGCGGCGGGAAGTTCTAAGGAAATGCTGATTTCATCAGTGTTTCCCGGAAAAACACGTCGGCAGAAGCCGATATTCCCTGAGATTCCGTGCAAAGCCATGAGACATTTCAAGGATTCTATAGTATACTGAAACCGCTGCGGGCAAATCCGCAGCGGTTTTTCTGTGAATGAATAAAAGCCTGACGGCTGTGCATCACAAATTTCGGCACAGCGGTCAGTGAAAGAGAATTGAAGCAAAGCGGGGGAAAATATGACAGAACGTCAGGAACAGATTGTCAGGAATGTGGATGTGGTAAAGGAAATGATTCTCGCGGCAGAGCGCTGGATCTGGAAGCATCCCCAGACAGGCTATACAGAATGGGAGGCCCACGGATACCTTGCAGAAAAATATGAGGCGCTGGGCTATACACTGGTAAAAGCCGGAAATATTCCGGGCTTTTATGCTGAGGCAGACACCGGCAGACCCGGTCCGAAGATTGCGATTTTCGGCGAGCTGGATGCACTGGACATTGCCAATCATCCGGAGTCTGTCAACGGCATGACCCACTGCTGCGGACACAATGCACAGTCGGCCGCCTTACTCGGCATCGCAGCAGCCCTGAAGCAGCCGCATGCACTGGACGGACTCTGCGGCTCGATTCGTCTCGTGGCAGTGCCGGCGGAGGAAATGATCCAGCTGGCCTTCCGTGAGGAGCTGCGGCAGAAGGGCGTGATCCGCTATAACGGCGGAAAGACGGAGTTCATGTACCGGGGACTTCTGGACGGCGTCGACATGGCGATGATGGCCCACGGCATGACGAAGGGCAGCGGACTCAGCGGCAACGGAGATGTGGATCTCGATTTTTATGCGGAGCTCGGCATGAACGGATGTATTGCCAAGAATATCCGTTATAAGGGAAAGGCAGCCCATGCCGGCGGTGCACCTCATCGCGGCATCAATGCGGAATATGCGGCCATGCTGGGACTGCAGGCCTGCAACAATCTGCGGGAAACCTTCCAGGAGAAGGACAGCATTCGTTTCCACCCGATCCTGATGGGAGCAAATTGTGCCGTGAACATAATTCCGGATGAGATGAAGATCGAGAGCTATGTCCGCGGCAGAACACTGGAGGCCATCAGGACAGAGAACAGCAAGCTGAACCGTGCGCTGACAGGGGCGGCGCTGGCCATGGGCGCCGGAGTTGAGCTCTCTGACCGGCCGGGCTACGCACCGGAGATACATGATCCGGCACTGATGAAGCTGGCAGAGGAATGCTGCATTGCGCTGAGCGGTCCGGATAAGGTCCACTTTGACTATCAGGGCTGGAGCACCGGCTCGTCGGATTTCGGCGATGTCACCATGGTGATGCCGGGCATACAGATCTGGTCCGGCGGCGGCATCGGCTCTCTTCATGGCATTGATTTTCAGATCAAGGATCCGAACCGCATGTGTGTAAATGCAGCTAAGGCCGAGCTTTTCCTGCTGGATGCTCTGCTTTCTGAGGACGCGGTCAGGGCGAAGAAGATTATTGCGGACTATCAGGCACCGTATCCGTCGATTGCGGCATATCTTGCGGCAGTGGATGCGCTGACACTGGATAAGGACGCGGTGCAGTACGATGCGCACGGCAATGCTGTGGTGGATTTCCAGAATGAAGAGGAATAGATGAAGCATAATTACAAGATGATACTGAGCTATGACGGCTCACGCTACTATGGCTGGGAGCATCAGCCCAATACGGAGCTCACGATTCAGGGGAAGCTGGAGACGGTACTCTGTAAAATGACCGGTCAGGAGGTGACGGTGATCGGTGCCGGACGAACCGATGCCGGCGTGCATGCCCGGGGCATGTGTGCGAATGTCCTGCTGGACACGGATATGTCCGAGGAGGAAATCCGCAACTATATGAACCGCTATCTTCCGGAGGACATCAGCATCAATGAGCTGAAGCAGTGCAGTGACCGCTTTCATGCCCGCTTTAAGGCGAGCGGCAAGACCTATCGCTACAGCTGCTGGTACGGGGAGCAGAAGCCGGTATTTGAGCGGAAGTATGTCCGCGTGCTGGAGAAGCATCCGGATCTTGAGAAAATGCGGGCGGCGGCACAGTATATCGTTGGAGAGCATGACTTCAGGTCCTTCTGCGGCAATTCCAAAATGAAAAAGTCCACGGTGCGCCGGATCGACAGCATTGACATCACGGAGAATGGGCCGTATATCCGGCTGTACTTCCACGGCACCGGCTTTCTGCAGAATCAGGTGCGGATCATGACCGGAACGCTGCTGGAGGTGGGCTTCGGCAAGCGGCAGCCGGAGGAAATGAAGGAAATTATCGAAAGGAAGGATCGACAGGCGGCGGGCTTCACAGCGGAGCCGCAGGGGCTCTGCCTCATGAAGGTGGATTACGAGTAAGGGATTATGAAAAAGAAGTTTTGGATCGGCTGCGGGCTCGCTGCCGGAATTTTGCTGGGCGCGTACCTGCTGGCTGCTGCCTTTTTCTATGAGCGGATGATACCGCGGACCATCATCAACGGCATTGATGTTTCCTGGATCAGCCGGAATGAGGTGGAATCGTTTCTGAACAGCCACAGCGTGTCCGACTATACACTCACGGTAACGGATATCCACGGCGAAAGCACGGAAATCCGCGCCGAAGACATTGATCTGCACTACAGCTTCCATACCGAGGATCTCGCATGGCAGAATCCGCTGCTGTTCCCGCAGTATCTCTGGACCGGAGCAAGCTTTACGGTGCCGTATACGGTTGTGATCGACGAGGAAAAGCTTAGCGCCAAGGTGAATGAGACGCTGCTGCCGGAGGGAAAAAGCTATGCTGCGCCGGTCAATGCCTACGTTTCCGACTACATTTACGGTACAGGCTTCACGATTGTGCCGCCGGAGGACGGGGATACGCCGATTCCGGAAAAGGTACAGGCAGCCGTGAAGGAGGCTGTTTATGCGGAAGCCCCGGCGCTGAATCTGCAGGAGACGGACTGCTATGAAAAGGCTGAGATCCGTGAGGATGATGCCGGACTGCTGGCACTGCTCGCCGCCAAGCAGGCGCCGGTTTCGGCCGTCATCACCTATCAGTTCGGTGCAGAGACGCGGGTTGTGAACAGTGATACCTATTATCCGTGGCTCACGATTCAGGAGGACGGCAGCGTCGAGATTGACAAAAAGGCGGTGCGGGAATATGTCAACACGCTGAAGGCGGAGACAGACACCGCCGGCACGGCCCGGGACTTCGTGACGCAGGACGGCCGCACGGTGCAGGTGAGCGGACCCTATGGCTACAGCATCAATGCAAAGCAGGAAACTGCGCAGCTTATCGAGGACATTCTGTCCGGGCAGCAGATCACCCGAGAGCCGGTCTATACCCGCTGCGGTGTGCAGCGCGAGGCGCCGGAATACGGCAATTCCTACGTCGAGGTGGACCTCACGAAGCAGAAGGTCTATCTCTTTGTGGATGGGCAGCAGCTTCTCGAAACCGACTGCGTGACCGGCTGCGTGTCGAAGCGGCACAGTACGCCCGAGGGCATTTATCCGATGACCTATAAGACGAAGAATGCCGTGCTGCGGGGACAGGGCTATGCCTCTCCGGTGAGCTACTGGATGCCCTTCAACAAGGGAATCGGTCTGCATGATGCCCGGTGGCGCAGTGCCTTCGGCGGGACCATCTATGAGCGCTCCGGCTCCCACGGCTGTGTGAACCTGCCCAGGGAAGCGGCAAAAACGATTTATGAGTATGTCGGAAAGGGCTTCCCGGTGATCTGTCATGCGTAAGAGGGGGTATTTTTATGCGGAAATCACACATTTTTAAGACAGGTATCCTTGGGCTAATGCT
>CAVAXR010000068.1:0-7518 GCA_963592375.1 Oribacterium sp.
GTTGACGCGGATCTGCTGATCGATCCGGCCGATCATCACCTTCTCATTGACCGACTGATCCTCGCGGCCGATGAAGTAGTGGTAGAGGTTCTCGTCCATGTAATAGATCTTCTCCACCAACGGAAGCGGCTGGTAAACAAAGATATTGTCCACATAGAAGGTATGCTTCGGCAGCTCCAGGCCGCAGTCCCTGAGCATCTGCGTCCGGTAGATCACCGAATGCATCAGGATATACTGGCCAAGCATGAAATGCTTTACCTCATTCCAGCCGAAGATCCGGTTCTCCGGGAAGGCAGTGCGGTAGCGCATCACCTTCTTATGCTCCTGTCCCACCTTGTCATAAATAAAGTTGCAGACAAACATATCCACCGGCGTACCGTTCAGCACCTGCTCACGCAGCTTGTTCAGCACCTTCGGCAGCGCCTCCGCATCGATCCAGTCATCCGAATCCACGACCTTAAAGAACAAGCCGGCGGCGTTGCGAAGGCCGGTATTGACCGCCTCGCCATGACCGCCGTTCTCCTGATGCACGGCCTTGCAGATGCCGGGATACCTTGCTTCATATTCCTTCGCGATCTCCAGTGTATTGTCCTTCTGCGAGCCGTCGTCCACGATGATGATCTCCACCTCGTCGCCGCCCGGCAGTATGCTTTCAATACAGTTCCGCATATAAGCGGCTGAATTGTAGCAGGGAATCGCAAAACTCACTAATTTCATGTAAATTTCCTCCAAATTCAAATACGGGCCGTGTTGTCACAGCCCGCATCCAAATCATCGATCAAAGCCGGAGGTGCTCCTCCGGACATTTCCTCTAAGCCCGCGCTCAGCGGATCGTGGTGCCGGCCAGTCCGGCCACTGCCTTCTCCGCCAGCTCCTGGGTGGTAATGATGGCTCTTCTGCCGTTTCCGGACTCCACAAAGTCAATGGAGGTCTCCACCTTCGGCTGCATGGAGCGATACTCGAAGTGACCGTCCCGGATATACTGCCGGGCCTCGTCCGTGTTCATGACGCTCAGCTTCTTCTCATCCGGCTTTCCGAAATTGAGGGACACCTGCTCCACCGCAGTGGCAATCAGCAGCACATCCGCATCCACCTCCTTCGCCAGCAGGCCGGCAGTCAGATCCTTCTCGATGACAGCCGCTGCACCGCGCAGATTGGTTCCCTGACGCATCACCGGGATTCCGCCGCCGCCGCAGGCGATGACCACCTGATCCGCGTCCAGCAGCGCCTTGATGGCGTCGATCTCCACAATGGACTTCGGTGTCGGGGACGGCACGATTCTCTGGAATTTTCCGTCTCCCACGGACACGACTTCATTTCCCGCTTCTTCCTCTGCCTTCGCCTCCTCGCTGTTCATGAGCTTGCCGACGCGCTTCACCGGATTGTAGAAGCTGGGATCATAGGGATCCACCATCACCTGCGTCAGGATCGTGGAAACGGTCTTGTAATAGCCGCGCTTCACGAGCTCCGCACGAATCGCGTTCTGCAGATCATAGCCGATCATGCCCTGACTCATGGCAGAGCAGACAGACAGCGGTGTCTTGGTAAACTGGTCGCCGTGATTGTCATGAAGATCCTTCATGGCCGTGTGGATCATGCCCACCTGCAGCGCATTGGAGAACACAATGGCGATCTGATAGCCGGCTTCCACAAAGTCACCGATCATGACAGCCGTCTTCTGCACCGCCTCCAGCTGCTCCGCAAGGCTGAAGCCCAGGTTCTTGTGGCCCAGGGCAATGACCATTCTTTTTTTACTCATAGGACACTCCTTTCAAAAGATCCTCAGATCTTTGCAATATCGATCAGACTCAGTTCCTGTGCCTTATTCTCCAGTGAGGTTGCCAGTGCCTCTGCCGTATCAATGGCCGTCAGCACATTCACGCCTGTTTCGATGGCATTCCGGCGAATCACGAAGCCGTCCTTGGAGGCCTCCGCACCCTCACGCGGTGTATCGATAATGATGTCGAGCTCGTGACCCAGCACCAGATCCAGGATGTTGGGAGACTCCTGCTCCACCTTGCGCACCTGATAGCAGGGCACGCCGCCCTCCTTCATTGCCAGATAGGTTCCGCGGGTCGCAAAGATCCGGTAACCCACCTCCGCAAAGCGCTTGGCGATCGGCACGATATCCTGCTTGTCCTCGTCCTTTACGGTGATGACCATGTTCTTGTACTGCGGCAGATGAATGCCCGCGCCCTCGAAGGCCTTGTACAGCGCCTCATTGAAGCTCTTGGCGATGCCCAGACACTCACCGGTCGACTTCATTTCCGGTCCGAGGGAAATGTCGGCGCCCTTAATCTTCTCGAAGGAGAATACCGGCATCTTGATGGCATAGTACTCTGCTTCCTTCTGCAGGCCCGGCTCATAGCCCAGCTCGCGGATGGTGTGGCCGCAGATGATCTGTGTGGCCAGCGGCACGATGGGAATGCCGGTCACCTTGGAGATGTACGGCACCGTTCTGGAGGAACGGGGATTCACCTCGATGATGTAAACGTCGTCGCCGTCCGCAATGAACTGAATGTTCACCATGCCGATGACATGCAGTGCCTTGGCCAGACGCTCGGTATAGTCGATCACAGACTGCTTGGCCTTCGGTGTGATGGACTTGGACGGGTAAACCGAGATGGAGTCGCCGGAGTGGATACCGGTTCTCTCGATATGCTCCATGATGCCCGGAATCAGAATGTCGGTGCCGTCACAGATGGCATCCACCTCCAGCTCCTTGCCCCTGATGTACTTGTCCACCAGGATCGGATGCTCCTGGGCGATCTGGTTGATCACGCCGATAAACTCGTCGATATCCTCATCGGAAATGGCGATACGCATGCCCTGTCCGCCCAGCACGTAGGAAGGACGCACCAGCACCGGATATCCCAGCTCATGGGCTGCCGCCTTGGCCTCCTCTGCGGTAAATACGGTATGGCCCGCCGGACGCTGAATGCCGGTCTGCTGCAGAATCTCATCAAAGCGCTCACGATCCTCTGCGGCATCCACATCGTCTGCCTGGGTGCCCAGAATCGGCACACCCATCTTCATCAGCGCCTCGGTCAGCTTAATGGCTGTCTGGCCGCCGAACTGTACCACGGCACCGTCCGGCTTCTCGACATCGACAACATTTCTCACGTCCTCATCCGTCAGCGGCTCGAAGTAGAGCTTGTCCGCGATATCGAAGTCGGTGGATACGGTCTCCGGGTTGTTGTTGATGATGATGGTCTCGTAGCCCTCACGCTTGAAGGCCCAGGTGGAATGCACGGAGCAGAAGTCGAACTCGATGCCCTGTCCGATACGGATCGGACCGGAGCCGAGCACCAGCACCTTTTTCTTCTTCACCGG
Source organism: Oribacterium sp. (assembly GCA_963592375.1). Classification (GTDB taxonomy): domain Bacteria; phylum Bacillota; class Clostridia; order Lachnospirales; family Lachnospiraceae; genus Oribacterium. The sequence continues at coordinate 3,334 of CAVAXR010000068.1, forward strand.
GTCGCGGAAGGCGCCGGTGGCCTCATTGCCGGAAAGCACCACTCTTCCCTTCTCCGGGGCAGCCGGATCCAGACGGCAGAAGCCGTCGCCGGAGCCGTCGAAAACAGAATAGTAGTAAGGTGTCTCCGCCTCGAACTCAGCTGCACAGGTATCTACCATCTTGAAGGCTGCCAGAATACCGTACTGCTCACGCATCGCACGGATCTCGTCTGCCGTTCTTCCGGTCAGACGGCCGATCACGGTATCCGGGAACTCCATCCGCTTCGCTTCCCGCAGCAGGTTCTCGCTGAGCGGCTCATCGTGGAGACGCTTCTCCATATCCACCAGAATCTTCAGCTTGTCAATGAACCAGACATCGATCTTCGTGATCTCGTAAATCTCCGCATAGCCGAAGCCTCTTCTCAGGGCCTCTGCCACCACCCAGATCCGGCGGTCATCTACACGATGCAGCATCTTCCGGAGGTCATGGTCATCAAGATCTGTAAAGTCATAGGACAGCAGGCAGTCCACATGCTGCTCCAGGGAACGGATCGCCTTCATGAGACCGCCCTCGAAGCTCTGGGCTATGGCCATCACCTCACCGGTGGCCTTCATCTGGGTGCCGAGAAGATGCTCGGCGGTGATGAACTTATCGAAGGGCAGACGCGGCATTTTGACAACGCAGTAGTCCAGCATCGGCTCGAAGGAAGCGTAGGTCTTGCCGGTCACGGCATTCTTGATCTCATCCAGTGTGTAGCCCAGTGCGATCTTCGCTGCCACCTTGGCAATGGGATAGCCTGTGGCCTTGGAGGCCAGGGCAGAGGAACGGGACACACGGGGATTTACCTCGATCACACAGTACTCAAAGCTGTCCGGATTCAGGGCATACTGCACATTGCAGCCGCCGGTGATGCCGAGCTCTGTGATGATGTTCAGCGCACTGGTTCTCAGCATCTGGTATTCCTTATCGGAAAGGGTCTGAGAAGGTGCCACCACGATGGAGTCTCCGGTATGTACGCCCACCGGATCCAGGTTCTCCATGTTGCAGACGGTGATCACGTTGCCGGCACCGTCCCGCATAACCTCATACTCGATCTCCTTCCAGCCGGCGATGGAGCGCTCCACCAGCACCTCATGCACACGTGAGAGACGCAGGCCGTTCTCCAGAATCTCGCGGCACTCCTCCGGATTTGCCGCAATACCGCCGCCGGAGCCGCCCAGGGTATAGGCCGGACGCAGCACCACCGGATAGCCGATCTGCTCTGCCACACGAAGTCCTGCCTCCACATCATGCACCACCTCGGAGGCTGCCACCGGCTCGCCGATCTTCTCCATGGTCTCCTTGAACATGAGACGGTCCTCGGCCTTCTTGATGGTCAGCGCGGTAGTACCGATGAGCCGCACGTTGTGGCTCTTCAGGAAGCCGGACTCATCCAGTGCCATGGCCAGGTTCAGGCCGGCCTGTCCGCCCAGTGTCGGCAGCACGGAATCCGGCTTCTCCTTCTCAATCAGCTTTTCTACCACCTCCACAGTCAGCGGCTCGATATAAACATGATCCGCAATGTCCTTATCGGTCATGATGGTGGCCGGGTTGGAGTTCAGAAGCACAACCTCAACGCCCTCCTCCTTCAGGGAGCGGCAGGCCTGTGTTCCTGCATAGTCAAACTCGGCTGCCTGTCCGATGACAATCGGGCCGGAACCAATCATCAAAACCTTCTTTATACTTTGATCTCTCATCTTATCTCCTTCCTTGACTGTCCCTGTTCCTGTTTTCAGTTCTCCATCATTTTCACAAAACGCTCAAACAAATAAGAGGAATCGCGGGGACCGGGGCAGGCCTCCGGATGATACTGTACGGTATAAATCTTCTTGCCAAGATATCTAAGGCCCTCGTTGGTGCGGTCATTTACATTATAGAAGGCTTCCTCTGCCACTGCCGGATCCAGAGAAGCGGGATCTACCGCATAGCCGTGGTTCTGGGAGCTGATGTAAACTCTGCCGGTTTCCAGATCCTTCACAGGGTGGTTGCCGCCGCGGTGACCGTACTTCAGCTTATAGGTATCTGCGCCGGTGGCCAGGGCCATCAGCTGATGTCCGAGGCAGATGGCAAAGATCGGCACTTCGGAATCATAGAGCTTCTTCACCTCAGCAATGATCTCGGTGTTCTCCTTGGGATCGCCGGGGCCGTTCGAAATCATGATGCCGTCCGGATTCGCGCCCAGAATCACCTCTGCCTTGGTATCTGCCGGATACACCGTCACATCACAGCCATGGCGCTGCAGGGAACGCACAATGTTCCGCTTGGCACCGACATCCAGGAAGGCCACACGGTACGGCTCTCTCTCTCCGGTGTAACGGCTGCCGTCCGGATTCTCGGCCTGAGCGGTATAGACCGACTTTGTGGTGGTCTTCATCACCACGCCGGTCACCCGGTAAGCCTTGATCTTCTCCAGCAGCGCCGGGATCTCCTCGTCCTTGTAGCGCTTTGTGGTGATCATGCCGTTCATGGTTCCTTCATCACGGAGCAGCTTGGTCAGCGCTCTTGTGTCAATGCCGGCGATGCCCGGAATATCGTTCTTTTTCAGGAAGTTGCGGAGCGTATTCTCTGAACGCCAGTTGCTCGGCATCGGTGACAGCTCCCGTACAATGAAGGCGTCAAGCCAGGGACGCTCCGATTCCATGTCATCATAGCAGATTCCGTAGTTTCCGATCAGCGGATAGGTCATGGTCACGGCCTGTCCTGCATAGGAAGGGTCCGTCAGTACTTCCAGATAGCCGGTCATGGAGGTGTTGAATACCACCTCGGAAATGACCTCCTTCTCTGCGCCGATGGAGGTTCCCTTAAAAATCGTTCCGTCCTCCAGTATCAGAAATGCATCCATTCTTTTCTCCTCCAATACGTATAATTATGCAGCCATTATTCACTCAACTTCAATCCGGAAATTCTCCTGAAAAGACCTCCTCCGCCGGACCGGACATGAAGCAGTGTCCGTTCTCCCGGTCATAGCGGATCCGGAGATCACCGCCCAGAAGATGCAGCAGCACCTCATCCTCCAGCTTGCCGGCCAGAATGCCCGCGAAGGCCGCTGCTGTGGCACCGGTGCCGCAGGCGAAGGTCTCCCCCGAGCCACGCTCGTAAACCCGGAAGTTCACCTCGCTCCTGCTCAGAATCTCAATGAATTCCGAGTTTACTTTGTCCGGAAAGCGAGGATGTGTCTCAAAATCTCTTCCATATAAAAGAAAATCCAAATCAGAGACCTTAGAAACACCGAGCGCCGGATTGTCCTCCAGAAAATAAACAGCATGGGGATTTCCCACATCAATGCCGATAAAGGAAAGCTTCATCCCGTGAACAATGATTTCTTCCGGCAGCTCGCTTGTCAGCTTTGCCTCACCCATGTCCACAGTCGCCTGCTTCATTTTACCATTTTCTGTATAGAGCGCAATGTTCTTCAGTCCTGATTTGGTATCAATAACTGCTGTATGACGATCCGCGGGGATAATGCCGTGATCGTAAATGTATTTTGCAACGCAGCGGATGCCGTTGCCGCACATGCTTCCCTCGGAGCCGTCCAGATTGAACATATGCATATATGCATCTGCCCGCTCCGACGGTTCAATCAGGATCAGTCCGTCACCACCCACACCGAAGTGCCGGTCCGCGATCTTCCTCGCCAGTGCCGCCGGATCTGAAACCTTCTCAGAGAAGCAATTCACATATACATAGTCGTTTCCACAACCCTGCATCTTTGTAAATTTCATCTGCTCTCTCCTGTTTTTGCTTAAACTTTCAGTACTATATCATAATCCCCGCCCTCATTGCAAGACATTTCCTTTATACATACACGATGCAATTTCATGCCTTCAGTCTGCGTAGTGTCCCCGTTCTGTTCAGTGGCAAATCCATTTATAGATTAACGTACTTATAAGCATTTCACAAGAGTATTTGTTGCACTTTTCTTTACTATGGAAAAAGTCCGCGGTATGTGGTTTCGGCCGAAGGAATCTGTTCTGCTCTCCGATTTGATCCACTCTGTTCTGCCCGGAATCTGAACAACAAAAGAGGGAATGGACAAAAGTCCATTCCCTCCTCTTTCTCAATCTATATACCCAAAATAACTATTTAAAATTACTCTGTGTAATATGTCTTGCTTGTTCCATTGATGTCGATAGTAACTTCAACATTATGGCTCTCAGACTTTGAAG
>CAVAXR010000069.1:0-7518 GCA_963592375.1 Oribacterium sp.
CTGCCGTCCGGCAGAATCCTTGTATCCACAACAGCCCCCAGGGCCCGCAGCATCCGCTCCGAATGATCCCTGGACAGTGCCGGCTCATGCACCGTCGTCGGGCCGTCGGCATAGAGACCGCCGAAAAGCACAGCCGACTTCACCTGCGCAGATGCTACCGGTGATTCGTAGCGGATGCCGTGCAGCTGGCTTCCCTCAATATGAAGCGGCGCACAGCCATTATCCCGAAGAGATGTGATTCTGGCCCCCATCGCTGAGAGCGGCTTTATGATCCGCCCCATCGGCCGCTTCTGAATGCTGGCGTCTCCGGTCAGCTCCGCACTGAATGCCTGTGCCGCCAGGATGCCGGACAGAAGCCGTGTCGTGGTACCGGAATTACCGCAGTCAAGCATGCCCTCCGGTGCAGACAGCCCGTGCAGACCCTTTCCGCAGATCCGGACCTCTGTCTCATCCTCTGAAAGCGAAATGTCTATTCCCATCTTCCGAAAGCAATCGATGGTAGACAGACAGTCCGCTCCGTTCAAAAAGCCCTGCACATGGGTTTCTCCCTCCGACAGCGCCCCCAGCATTACTGTTCTGTGGGAAATGCTTTTGTCTCCCGGCACCGTCAGCTCTCCTCTCAGCGCCTTAGCCGCGCCGCCTATGGTTCTGTTCATCAGTCTATAAATCCCCTCATCCGCATGTAGTCCATCATCAGCACCTCCATCTCGTCATAGTCGATCCGGCTGGCATTGATCATGAGATCATAATTGTCCGGCTGCATCCAGTCCTCGCCGGTGTAGTACTTATGATAGTCCCTGCGTTCCTTGTCAATCTTCCGGATACGCTTCAGCGCCTCCTGCTCATCCACCTTGCAGTAGTCCATGGCGCGCTTCGTCCGGGTCACCAGATCCGCATAGACAAAGAAATCCACGTGCTCCTGCATATTCGACTCGCTCAGAATGTAGTTGCTGCAGCGTCCCGCGATGATGCAGGTTTCCTTCTCTGCAATTTCCCGGATCACCTCCGCCTGGAAGCGGAACAGATTCTCCGGCGTTACAATATTTTCATCCAGCTTCGGCTTTCCGATATCCGGCTTCATGCTGTCGATGGTTTTGTACAGCAGGTTGTTGCCGGCCTTCTCGTCCATCAGCCGGAAATACTCCTCTCCCACAGCCGCCCGCTCCGAGGTCAGCTTCAGGATATCCTGATCATAAAAATGGATGCCCAGCTTCTCCGCCAGCCGCTGTCCAACGATACGTCCTCCAGATCCATACTGTCTTCCGATGGTAATCACGAAATGCTTTTTGATCATAAAAAACGCCTCCCTTCGCCTGCGCCTGATTACAATATTATGATAGCAAAAAAACAGTTCCGCATCAATGAAGATGCGGAACTTTCTTTCATTCTGCAGGCGTTCTCAGACGCCTTCCTTTGTGGACAGCAGGATACGGTCATTGTTGAATTCCTTGCCGGCACCCACTGCAAATTTCTCCAGCAGATCCTCCACCGTCATGCCGGCCCGCTCCGCTCCGGAGGTGTCAAATACAATCTGCCCCTGATTCATCATGAGCGTCCGGTTGCCAAGCTCCAGCGCCTGGTTCATGTTATGGGTCACCATGAGACAGCTGATATTCCGCTCCGCCACGATGGACCTTGTGAGATCCAGCACCTTCTTGGCCGTGGCCGGATCCAGCGCCGCCGTATGCTCATCGAGAAGCAGCAGCTTCGGCGTCACCATGGTGGCCATCAGAAGCGTAAGCGCCTGCCGCTGACCGCCGGACAGCAGTCCCACCGGCTGGTTCATCCGGTCCTCGAGTCCCATGCCGAGCAGACTCAGATGCTCCCGGAACTTCTGTTTTTCCGCTTTTGTCACGCGGCTGAATACCGCATAGCTGTGCTTCGACGCCCGGAGATACGCCACTGACATATTTTCCTCAATGGTCATATGCGGTGCCGTGCCCATCAGCGGGTCCTGAAACAGACGTCCCATCCGACGGCTCCGGACATGCTCCGGCTGGAAGGTAATGTCTTCACCATCCAGCTCGATATAACCGGCATCCGTCAGAAAGCTGCCCGCAATGGCATTGAACATGGTGGACTTGCCGGCACCGTTGGAGCCGACGATCGTTGCGAAATCGCCGTCATTTAACACAAGGGACAGCTTATTGAGCGCACGCTTCTCGTTGACGGTCCCCGGATTGAAGGTTTTGGAAATGTTTTCGAGCTTAAGCATGGCGGCCTCCCCTCTGTGCCTTTCTCTCGCTGATGGCCTTCCGCTTCTTGATCTCATAGGCAGCCAGCTGACGAGCCCGCGGCAGTGCAATGGCAATCGCCACGATCACAGCGGAAACCAGCTTGAAGGCCTCGGTCGGCACATTGAGCCGAAGCGCCAGAGAAATCACAAAGCGATATAAGCAGGAGCCGATGACCACACCGAAAATCCGCGTCAGCATCCGTCCGCGTCCAAAGAGCGTTTCACCAATCACCAGCGACGCCAGCGCAATGGTCACCATGCCGGTGCCGAGGTTGATATCGCAGGTTTTGTTGTACTGTCCGATCAGCGCCCCCGCAAGGCCGGTCAGCGCATTGGAAGCACAGAGTCCCACCGTGACGGTGAACGCCGGATTGATGGAGGATGCCCGCACCATGGCCGGACTGTCGCCGGTGGCCCGGATGGAAAGCCCAAGCCGCGTGCCGAGGAACCAGCGGATCAGAAAGCAGACGCAGATCAGAATCAGCGCCAAAAGGATCAGCGTACTCCAGCTCTGCCAGAAGCTGTTCTCCGAAAGTCCCTTAAACAAGGAGAAAATGGTGGACTTTCCGAAAATGGAAACATTGGAGGAGAAGCCCATGACCGCTAGATTGATGGTATAGAGACCGGTATTCACGATGATTCCCGCGAGAATGCTTTCCACGCCAAAGCGTGTCTGCAGCAGTGCCGTCACATAACCGGAGCAGACGCCCGCCAGCATCGCTGCCGCAATGCCGAGAAACGGATGTCCCGCAATGGTTACCACCGCGCCCACCGCACAGCCCAGTGTATAGCAGCCGTCCGTTGAAAGGTCGCAGATGTTCAGAATACTGTAGCTTATGAACAAGGACAGCGCCACCAGTGAATACACCAGCCCGACCTCCATTGCTGTCCGTATGATGCCAGCCGTCAAAAATCCAGTCAAATTCTTTCCCCTTCCGTAAAAGCATGTCAAACGGGTCCCCGCCATGCGGAACCCGTTTGATATCATTTCAGATACATGTCTTAAGTTCTATGCCTTAGAAAAGCACTGATGAAATCAGCATTTCCTTAGCTGAAGGACTGCTGCGTTGTGGTCTCTATGATCTGTGTGCAGAGCGGCTCGAAGGCAGCCTTCACGTCCTCAAGCTTCAGTCCAAGCTTCTCGCAGGTCTCGGTGTTGATGGTGGCAATACCATTGTCAAACGTCTGCACTGCGGTCTTTGCAGGATCCGCACCCTTGTCCAGGATCTCTGCCACCATGTCTGCGGTTGCCTTGCCGAGATTCTCATAATCTACGCCGTAGCCGCAGAAGCCGCCGTTCAGTGCGAAGGAGTCAGCACCTGCATAATGCGGAATGCCGGCATCCTGCAGCTTCTCATAGAAGGCAAGCTCTGCCTTCTGGATGGTGTTGTCAGTCGGGGTGAAAACAGCATCCACGCCCTCGGCAATCAGTGCATCCACCGCCTGGGATACCTCATCGGTAGAGGTACCGGTTTTCTCAATGTACTTGATGCCCTTCTCGTCCAGATATGCCTTGGCATCCGCGATAGGCACTGCAGAGGAATCCTCACTCTTGGAATACAGGAGTCCCACATACTTGGTATCGGGATTTGCAGCCAGCATCAGATCCATGATCGCGTTCGTGTTCAGGAAGTCCGAGGTTCCGGTAATGTTGGCACCCGGCTCCTCCATGGAAGCCACAAGATTTGCAGAAACCGGATCGGATACAGCGGAGAATACGATCGGCAGATTCTGTCCCTCTGTAGCAGACTGCACGATCTGGGCTGCCGGTGTGGCGATCGGTACAATGGCGTCTACGCCGTCGGCGATGAGCTGCGCCGCCATCTGATTCAGCACAGAAGCATCACCCTGACCGTTGAGATCATAATCCTTGTACTCATAGGTTACACCGTCGACAGAAAGTGCCTCCAGCTCCTCGCAGACATTTTCCTCGATCTGATTCAGGGACGGGTGATCCATGTACTTCAGGATGCCGACCTTATAGGTCTTGCTCTCGCCATCGGCTGCCGCAGCAGCCTCTGTTCCGGCCTCAGCTGCCGCTGTGGTTTCAGCCGCCTTCCCGGTCTCAGCAGCTGCTGTTGTCGCTGTGCTTCCGGAATTGCTGCTGCCGCAGGCGCTCAGTGCCGCTGCCGCCATTACCACTGCCATGGATGTTGCGATTGTCTTTTTCATAATGTTGCCTCCTCTTGGTTAAGTTATAAGTAATTGCTCAGCACCACATCGCTGCACCGCAAAGCGGTGCGCGATGTGGCGGTCCAGAGACGCTTCGCGTCTTGGCCGTCACCGGAGAAATTCCTCAAATGCTTCGTCAATCAAGCTCGTCTCCACATTTGTGGATTTCTCCGGTGGTGCTGAACAATTACAAAAAAGTCCCATGCACAGCCTAAGCCATGCATGAGACGAAAAAACATTTCCGCGGTGCCACTCATTTTATCCAAATGGATCCCTCTTCGCATACCAGCATATGCGCTGCCTGATAACGGTGCAGAACCCGTCGCTTCATACTATATTCTGTCGCGCCCTCCAGAGTCCATTCATCCAGCTTCGCCATACCGCATTTCCATCATCAGCGGCTCTCTCTGATCTTGAAAAAGGACTACTTCTCTCTGTCTTCGGTTTTTCTTTATTGACACGTACTTTAGCACTGCGCAGTGTCTCTGTCAAGCGATTTTGCCGGACACAGGTATAGCCGCTGCACATGGTTGACATGCTTCTCTCCCACCCTGTCCTTCCGGGATACATAAACCCCGGGAAGCAGCGAAAGATGGTTTATCGTAAAGCTTGCGATTTTTTCCATGATTCTCCTCCAAATAATGTAACTGTTTAGATTTCCCTTGACCGCACCTGTATTTTATGCCAAAATAACCCTTTGAGTATCGCAGGTGGTCGCTGCCGCAGCAATGCGGGAGAGGAAAGTCCGGGCTTCACAGAGCAGGATGCCTGATAACGTCAGGTTGAGGTGACTCACAGGAAAGTGCAACAGAGAGATACCGCCGGACATGTCCGGTAAGGGTGAAAAGGCAGTGTAAGAGACTACCGGTCCGCTGGCAACAGTCGGATGCTCTGCAAACCCCATTCGAAGCAAGACCAAACAGGGAGCTTAAGGCTGCTCGTCTGCTCCCGGGTAGGTTGCTTGAGGCGCATGGCGACATGCGTCCTAGATAGATGACCGCTTAATACATAACCCGGCTTATAACGGTACTCATTCTTTCAAAAACAAGGCGCTCCGCAGCATGCTGCGGAGCGTTTTTTTCATTTTCATCCGATTTGAATCACAGCCACGCCCGCCAGAATCAGTATGATCCCCAGCCAGGACCGTGCCTTCGATACCGGCTGCTTCTCCTTCAGAATATAGATACCGATCAGGGTCGCAATCACGAGGTTCAGCTGTCCCAGCAGATTTCCGCACACAAGACCATTCTCCCGCAGTGAAATCAGGTAGGCAAATGAAGCAATGCCGTAGAGCAGTCCGATCGCCGAGGCACAGCACAGCTCTCCTGCATGAAGCTCTGTCAGCTTTTGCCTTCCGCAAAAGCGGGTGATCAGAAGCGCCGAAAGCATCATGCCGGCCGCCTGCAGAAGCTGGGTGCTGTAGGCATCCGTGTCCGGAATGTATTTCGGCAGCAGCGCATAGAGCCAGTAGCCAACAGTCGTTGCCGAAAGCAGAACCAATGCAGCAAATTCTCCGGGTGCAGCCTTCTTCTGCTTCTGCAGCACCACATTGCCGACCATGATGCCTGCAAGAATCAGCAGCACACCGCAAAGACCCATTCCGATCTGCTGCATGGTGCTCCACTCGCCGAGCACGATCCAGCCGATCAGTGCATTCCCCGCGATCTGCAGTCCCGCCGAAACAGGGAAGGTGCGGCTCACGCCGATCTTCATATTTGCCGCAAACTGCCCATACATACCGATCGGCCACATCGCGCCGGAAGCGATAGCCAGCAGACCGTCCGCCGCAGACATTCCTCTGAATCCGTGCGTCAGAACAAGCAGTACCGATACCAGAAGAACACCCGTCATCGTGCCCAGCATCTGAATATAGGCGCCGCCCTTTGCATATTTTGTCATCAGCGGCGGTGCAATTCCCCACATGACCGCCGGAATCAGCCCGATCGCAATAGCCTGCATATGTCATCCTCCCCTCAGGTTCCCGCAACGATTATACCAAGTCTCACTATAGCACAATTCCGCATTTCACTTCAAGAGAGTCTGCCTGCAGCTGACTTTCTGAGGGAATGCCGATTCCATCAGCATTTCCCTAAATCTCCTTATTTCCCGAACTTCTTCTCCACAATCCCCGCGATCATATCCGCGGTTCCCTCCACGCCCAGCAGCGAGGAATCGATCATCAGATGCTTATGCTTCGGGTCATAGGGTGTGTAGCCGGCATACCGCTTATGATAGGCCGTCCGTGCCTTGTCCACCTTCATGATGGCTTTTTTCGCCTCATCCTCCGTCATTTCCAGCACGCTGATGCAGTTCTCCAGCTTCGCCTTGAAGGGCGCATAGACGAAAATATTAATGACATTCGGCTGATTCTGCAGGAGATAATCCGCACAGCGCCCCACCAGAATGCAGCTTGATTTCCGGGCCAGATCCAGAATGATGTCCTTCTGCACATCGAAGATCATATCCTGAATGTACTCCGTATCGGTGCCAAGCGGAAACATGCCCGCAAGGAAATGATTTTTCGAGCTTTCCTCCACATCGCTGATCTTGGAAACCGGCAGATTCAGCTGATGGGATACCTCTTCCACGATATCCCTGTCGTAATATTCGATGCCGAGCCGCTCCGAAAGTGCCTTTGCAATGGGACGCCCCATGCTTCCGAATTCCCTCGTGATGGTAATGTTGTACTTCTCCATACCGTCTCCTCTCCTGCCGGTCTGCACATGCCGCCGGCCTTTGACTTACGCTGTCACAATCGTCCTCTGGTACCCGCGCACCACACAGCTCAGCGTAAAGCAGATCACGAAGTAGCAAATGCCTTCAAAGGCCAGCAGCATGATCATGCCCCGCACATCATAGATGCTTCCCATTACGATGGCGCAGTTCCGCATGAACTCCGCCACATCCACCATTTTCAGGAAGGAGGTATCCTTGATGATAGTGATCACCTGACTCAGCAGTGCCGGAATGACCTTTTTGTAGGTCTGCGGCAGAACAATGTACCAGAGGGTCTGCAGGAAGCCAAAGCCCTGGGACTGCGCTGCCTCAAACTGCCCCTTCGGAATGGAATTGAGGCCGCCGCGGAAGATCTCCGCCATGACCGCCGAGGT
>CAVAXR010000070.1:0-7460 GCA_963592375.1 Oribacterium sp.
GCACATAGGGTGAAATCAAGAGCCCGCTTATCCGGTAAACAGGAATGGTCAGCAGCGCCAGTCCCGCCTGGATCAGCTCTGCCACCGTATTGCTGCGGAGAATGTGCTTGTCCAGCGCATCGATATGGCTGCCGTGCCGCAGCTTGTCGAAGCTTCGGTAGCTCAGATTCAGCAGGATGCCGGCCCATGCCGCATGATAGCGGACATAGTGTCCCGTCCAGTCCAGCATGGAATCCGATGACATATAGTACAGAAAATACATGTTGATCAGGATACTGATATAGTCCCGCAGCGATTTCCGTCCGTAGCGGTTAAAGAACATGGTGGAGAAAAACCATACCTGCACCACCACCATCATCAGGAAAAGGAAGGAGCCGATCATCGCCATAGATGGAAAGCCCTCCTCCACATGATGGAAGATCGAATTGATCGAGCGAAAACTGTATACAAAGATCAGATCAAAAAAAAGCTCGATATACTCTACCTTTTTTACCGTTTTCTTCAAATTTTCCATGCATCCCCTCCATATTTTTGTATAACTTTACCATAATCTCTTTTTCCGTCTCAAGAACTAAATTCCATACAATGCGCATTTTCCCTGAAAGTTCGGCAGATTCCCTATTGTAAAGTCCGGGAAATGATTTATAGTAAGCTTGTTACTCACGAAAACCGTATAGGGAGGATGTATACCAATGACCGAATTTAAGCCTGTAAAGGAAGGCAAGGTTCGTGAGATCTATGATCTCGGCGAGAACCTGCTGATGGTAGCAACAGACAGAATTTCTGCTTTCGATGTGATTCTCGGCAATCAGATCACCGATAAGGGCAAGATTCTGACCCAGATGTCGAAGTTCTGGTTTGACCTGACAAAGGATGTCATTCCGAACGATCTGGTATCTGTAGACACAAAGGATATGCCTGAATTTTTCCAGAATGAAAAGTTCGAGGGCAGATCCACACTCTGCAAGAAGCTCGAGATGATCCCCATCGAGTGCATTGTACGCGGTTACATCACCGGCTCCGGCTGGGAGAACTACAAAAAGGACGGCACCATCTGCGGCCTGAAGCTGCCGGAGGGTCTGAAGGAGTGCGAGAAGCTTCCCGAGCCGCTGTATACACCTTCCACTAAGGCAGAGTTGGGCGATCACGATGAGAACATCAACTTTGAGCAGTCCATTGAAGTGCTGGAGAAGGCATTTCCGGGCAAGGGCGAAGAGATCGCCGCAAAGATCAAGGACGCAACCATCGCCGTTTACAAGAAGTGCGCCGATTATGCGCTGAGCCGCGGCATCATCATTGCCGACACCAAGTTTGAGTTCGGACTGGATGAGCAGGGAAATGTCGTCCTCGCCGATGAAGTGCTGACACCGGATTCCAGCCGTTTCTGGAGACTGGAGGGCTATGAGGCCGGCAAGGGTCAGGCGTCCTTCGACAAGCAGTTCGTCCGGAACTGGCTGAAGGCAAACCCGGACAGCAACTATACACTTCCGCAGGAGATCGTGGACAAGACCATCGCTCTCTACAAGGAAGCCTATACCATGCTGACAGGCGAGACACTGTAAGCTCCCTAAATTCTTCGATTCATTATAATCAAAAGCTGCCGGGGTCAGGCCCCGGCAGCTTTTTTATACCGGGGAAATGCGGATTGAATCCGCGTTTCCCTAAGCTTTTGACTCTTTTTACCGCTGTATCCGGGCGCTGCCGCCCTTCATCAGGGCCTCGACCTCCTGCCGCGAAGCCATGGAGGTATCACCCGGTGTGGTCATAACCAGCGCGCCATGCGCCGCGCCATATTCCACTGCCGTCTGCGGATCTCCGCTCTGCATCAGCCCGTAGATAAGCCCCGACGCAAAGGAATCTCCGCCGCCGATCCGGTCCCAGATCTCCAGTCCCTTATACTCTCTCGCCTGGAAGATCTCGCCGTCTGCCCAGCAGAGTGCGGACCAGTCGTTGCAGGAGGCAGAATGCACCGTCCGGAGGCTCGTGCCGACCACCTTCAGGTTCGGATAGATCCGGACTGCCTCATTGATCATCTTCCGGTAGCCCTCCACATTCAGCTTTTCCCGGCTCTCCTCCTGTCCCTCGATGCGAAGTCCCAGACAGTCCGTGAAGTCATGCTCATTTCCCAGAATCACATCCACATGCTTCGCAATTTCCCGGTTCACCTCCAGCGCCTTCGCGTTGCCGCCGATGGCGGACCAGAGGGACGGGCGGTAGTTGAGGTCATAGGAAACGATGGTGCCGTATTTCTTCGCCGTGCGGATGGCCTCGACGATGGTCTCCGTCGACTGCTCGGACAGTGCCGCATAGATGCCGCCGGTATGGAACCAGCGCACGCCCAGCTCACCGAAGACATAGTCAAAGTCAAAGTCCTCCGGCTTCGCTTTCGAAATTGCCGTATTGAAGCGGTCAGAGCAGCCCTTTCCGCCGCGAATGCCGAAGCCGCGCTCTGTAAAATTCAGGCCGTTCCGGCAGCTTCTGCCGATGCCGTCCGTCTCCATCCATCTGACCAGCGAGGTATCCACACCGCCCTGCAGCATAAAATCCTCCACCAGATGTCCGACCTCATTGTCCGCCAGTGCTGTCAGAACCGCGGTCTTCATGCCGAAGCACTTCCGGAGCGCCCGGATCACATTGTACTCGCCGCCGCCCTCCCAGACCCGGAAGGAGCGGGCTGTACGGATCCTGTCCTCACCGGGATCCAGCCGCAGCATCACCTCGCCAAGGGATACCGCATCATAGCTGCACTCCGCAGCCGGTCTTACATTCAGCTCCATATCTTCCTCCTGTACACACATGTTTTCGAAGAGTATACCATAATTGTGCAAAATATACTATAATAGCAGCTGTTTAGCGCAGGTCAAAGAAGCGATGCGACGATACCTCGCTAAGCAATGACCACGCTATTTTCAGGAGGACATCGTCATGCTGCTGGATCATAAACAGAAGGAAATAGATTACCGGGAGGACTGGCCCCGTCACTACTACGAAAGCCGCGAGCCGCTGGCGCGCTATCAAGCCCTGCAGGCGCTGCTCAGGGAAATGCCGGACTCTTCAGCCGAGCAGCGGCGCCTCGAGGTACTGCTGCTGCGCTTTCCGGAGCTTGAAAAAGGGAAAGCGCCTGAAAAGGACGGCTTCATTGCCGCCTGGATGATGCTGCTGATCATCGGCCGCAGCGGGGTGAATTTTCTGAACCGGAAGAAGCTTACCCGCGAGATCCGGGAGCAGCTTGCCGGTCTCGGCATCTTTGACGGACAGCCGGACGAATGTCTGATCCGGGAATGGGAAAGCTTCGCCTCCCTCTGGATTGAAACCTGCGTCAAGGACCGCACCTATACCTCCACCGCCTTCGGCATGTTCCACATGAAGGACGAACGGCTGGCATTAAAAATAGCCGGAGAAATCGACGAGGCAACCCGTCTCATTCCGGCCAAATTCGGATTTGAAGCCGACTGCATTTCCTTCCGGGAAACAGTCGTCCGTGTCTTCCAGCAGCGCATAGAAAACGGCGCCTACTACTGGCAGCGCCATATGTCCGATCAGGAATAAATCCGATCCAGAAGCTCCTCCACATCCACAAAATATCCCTCCGGATCCCGCGGATTGAGCTTCACGCGCACCATTTCTCCGATCACCTCACGACCCGGGTACTCTTCCATTTCTTCACTGGTGAGATCCTGGGTCTTTCCGGTTTCCGGATCCGTATAGCGGCAGATCAGCACGTAGCTGAGACCGCTTCCGTCACCAAAGCGAAGGCTCCGGCTCACTCCCAGCACCCTGGCCTCCACCGTACCGCTGCGCCCGTCCAGAATCTGCGGCACTCGGTTTCCGTTCATGTCCCGTTCATCGATCTTTATCTTGAAAAAGACCTGCCGGCCGAAGAAGCCGGTCTGTCCGCCCAGAAGATAAAAGCCCGGCAGCAGCAGAACCGCCGCTGTCACACCGGTCCACGTCAGAAGCCCGGCATCCCCGTTTCTGAGACTGCCGTACCAGCCGCCCGCAAGAACTGCCACCGCCAGCGTGATCAGTATCCAGCCCAGCGGCCTGTTTTTATGTTCATTGTTTCCGTTATCCATCTGCTCTCCTGTCTACAACATACTGCTGCCATTGCTTCCGGAATGGCTCCGCAGTTCATTTTCTGTTCATAAAGTCCCGGCAAATTCACAAAATGTTAACATCGGAATCACAGTTTATTCATTGCCGCCCTCTATATTATAGACATGATAACAAAGAAAGCGTTATCAATAAATAAGTTTTTTTCATAATACTCGGGCAGGGCGCATTTGCGCACCTGCCCTCCTCCCTTTTATAGGGTTTTCCACAGATCAGTTTTCATATTTCCACCTCACTCAATCCCCGTAATTCCTCTCCCACCGGGAGATAATGTCTTCTATTTCGTCATCAGAAAACTCGCCCGGTTCCTGCCGATCCGCAGCTTCCTTCGGAGAAATGTCTTCGCCGCCCGGGTTCCGGCTCTGCGGCCCGACAGCATTTTCCTCAGATACCGTTTCACCGGTGCCTCCCGCAAGATAGGCCCGGGCATCCTTCAGAAAGCTTCCTGCAATCAGCAGCATCACGATGCCGATGGGGAAGGCCGCGATAATGGAGACGGACTGAATGCTTGCCATGGAGCTGTCCGAAAAGACCAGCGCCATCGGCAGCAGGATCAGAATCACCGACCAGAAGCCCTTCACGAGACTGTGGGGCTCCTCATCCTCTCCGAGCGCCCGATAGCTGTACTGCGATGCCACCAGCGCAATGGAATCGAAGGAGGTGGCATAGAAGGCGATCATGGCCAGCACCAGCACCACCAGCACCAGACCGGACAGCGGCAGAGTCCGGAGAATCCGCACAATGGTCACGTAGAGATTTTCTGTCTCATGGTAGATGCCGAGCACGTCCAGCCGTCCCAGAAGCTGCAGGCCGAGGGCGTAGTTTCCGAGCACAACAAAGCTCACAAAGGTACTGCCGAGACCGAAGACATAACCGCCGAGGATCGTCTGCCGGATGGTTCTTCCCCGGGAAATGCTGCCGATGAAGAAGGGCGCAGCCACGCACCAGACCATCCAGTAGGCCCAGTAGAATACCGTCCAGCTCTGTACAAAGCCGGTCTCCCGCTGCGGATCCGTATAGGTCGCCATGGTAAAGAAATTCTGTGTAAGCCGGCCGAGAGCCGCAAAGCCCGTCTCCAGAATATACCGGCACTCTCCGCCGAAGAACAGCACATAAAGCAGCAGCCCATAGAAGAGATAGGTGCAGGCATTGGCCAGGAAGGACACGCCCCTCATGCCGCGCATCACAGAGACGCTGTAGATCACACAGGTCACCAGCAGAATGATGAGCGTGAGGCTCCGCTCCGAAATATTCACGCCCAGCAGCGTCCGCAGGGCCTCCGACAGCAGCGGCGTCGCCACAGAAAAGGTGGTCGCCGTTCCGGCCAGCAGTGCAAATACCGCCAGCAGGTCGATGCAGCGCCCCGCCAGACCGTCCGTATGTCTTCCCAGCAGCGGCCGGCAGGCCTCGGAATACTTCTGCCGGCTGCGCTTCCGCACGTGCAGCATGAAGCCGAAGGCGGTGGCCAGCACAAGATAAAAGCCCCAGGGAATCGGTCCCCAGTGAAAAAGCGTATAGGTGCTCGCCCAGTCCTGGGTACTGCCGAGGGAAAGCACATGCGGATCCTCCGCATAGAATATCCACTCACAAAGAGAGTAGAACAGGATATCCGCCGCAAGCCCCGCCGTGAACATCATAGATCCCCAGGCGAAAAAGCTGTACTTCGGCTTTTCATCCGGATCTCCCAGCACGATGGTTCCCAGCCTTGAAAAGGCGATGTAGAAGGACAACAGAAAAATGCCGAGGCCAATCAGCAGATAATATACACTAAATTCCGAGCCGAGAAAGCTGCGGACCTCCGTCAGTACCTCGTTGGATTTTGCCGGCAGCAGAAAGAAAAGCAGCGACAGCAGCAGAATCAGCGCAAAGGGAACCAGCGTGATAAACCAGTCAATGCGCTTTGCATCCGGCTTCCCGGCAGGTGAATTGTTCATTTTTCTATCCTCCATCGTTTGTTTTGAACAATATACCTTTTTTCCGTGCTGAAGTCAACTGCCTGTCCCATCAGACAGCGACGGCGGCCCTGCCGGGGCAAGACAGATGAAATCAGCATTTCCCCAGACCCTCCGGGGGATCGCACGGATTTGCAGAGGAATTTGCTGCTTCGCAGCGCAAATCCGGCGAGGGAAACGCTTTCATCAGCGTTTCCCTAATCGGATTCATCCTCTGCCATCAGAAAATCGGCCACATTTTCCCTCGTGACCTTCTGATAGGGTGTCCAGATATACTTCCCGTCCTGCAGCGGCAGATCCGTCAGGCTCTCCCCCGTACTGATACGCACCGCCAGCTC
Source organism: Oribacterium sp. (assembly GCA_963592375.1). Classification (GTDB taxonomy): domain Bacteria; phylum Bacillota; class Clostridia; order Lachnospirales; family Lachnospiraceae; genus Oribacterium. Next base: position 6,404 of record CAVAXR010000070.1, read on the forward strand.
ACAGAGCGCCTCTGCCTGTGCCTCCTTGTCATTGTATACCGTTCCGGCAAGACTTCCCTTCCTGACCGCCTCCAGTCCGACGGAGGTGCCGTCGACTCCGTAGACCAGCGGGCGCTGCTCCGGACTCAGACCGAAGCTGCTGTAGGCGTCCAGCACCCCCAATGCCATATCATCATTATTGCACAGTATCAGCTCGATTTTCGTTCCGTAACGGTCGTAGAGCTGCTTCATACGATTCTGCGCCTCCGCCCGGTTCCAGTTGGCAATGCCGTAGCCCAGCTTTTCCACCCGGATGCCGGCATCCGTGAGTGCCTTTACAGATGCCTCAGAACGAATAATGGTATCCTGGTGACCGGCCTCTCCCTCCAGCACCACATACTGGATAATGCCATCCTGATTCCGGTCCGCTGCAGAAAACAGCTTTTCCGCAGAGTCCGCCGATTCTTCTGCGCCTGCCTCTGTTTCCCTCAGAATATCCTCTGCCGCAAGCTCTCCCTCCATCCGTCCGGACTCTCCGGCATCTGCACCCACATAATAAAGCTGGTTCCAGCGCATCAGATCCTCCTCCACCAGCTCACGATTGAAGAAGATCACCGGAATGCCGTTTCTCTTTGCCGCATCAATGATCTGCAGCGGCGCCGTGCGGTCCACCAGATTCACACAAAGCACGTCGCAGCCGCTCTGGATCATGTTGGAAACCTGCTCGTTCTGAGTCAGCTGGTTGCAAACGGAGTCACTGATTTCCACGGTGATCTCCCGGTCACCGGCCGTCCGCCGTTCAGCCATCAGCTTTTCAAAGATATCCATATATTCCTTCAGGTAGGTATCATAGCGGTCATAAACGGTCACACCGATCTTGATCCGCTTTTTAATCTCCTGCCTCTCCGCCCTTCCGCAGCCGCACAGCAGTGCAGCCACCATCACCGGCAGCAGCCAGCCCATCCTCTTCATCTGTTCTCCTCATCATTCCGCCACCGGAAACAGCAGGCGCTGATTTTCCGCATCATACATATTTTCGCGATTCACAAGCCGGAAGTCTGCCAGCAGCGGCTGCAGC
>CAVAXR010000071.1:0-7309 GCA_963592375.1 Oribacterium sp.
TGCATTACAATGCACTGGCGCGGGAAGGCATCAGCATCGACTTTGTGGAGCAGACTACGGCACTCGACGGCTACAGCCTGGTTGTGGTGCCGATGCTGTATCTCCTGCAGGAGGACTTTGCGGCGCGTCTCACGGCCTTCGCGGAAGCCGGGGGAAATGTTGTCGTGACCTGCTGGAGCGGCGTGGTGGATGAAAGTGACCTCTGCTATCTCGGCGATACGCCCCACGGGCTTGTGAAGCTGCTGGGACTCCGCCGGCTGGAGATTGACGGTATGTATGAATGTGAGGTCGTGCACTGCGATCCGGTGAAGGCTGACTATCCGGCGGAGGCCTCCGTGCTTTGCGAGGTGGCGGCGCTCAATGAGGAGGATCCTGCGGAGGTGCTGCTGAGCTATGCGGAGGACTACTATGCGGGAACCCCGGCAGTCACAAGACATGCCTATGGAAAGGGCCGCGCCTATTATCTGGCAAGCCGCTTTGATGAAGATTTCTACAGATGCTTCTATAAAGAAGTAACGGAGGACGGCGGCATCCGGCCGCAGCTGCCGCAGCTTCCGGCCGGGCTTCTTGTGACAGCGCGGGAGGAATATCTCTTCCTGCAGAATGCCTCGGAGCAGGAGATTTCCTATGATGGGGAAACCCTCGGAAAATATGAGACTGCAGTTCGCAGCCGGGCATTTGCCGCAGCCTCCGACCTGCCTGCTGAAGCATAGAAAGGATTGTTTTTGCTCTTGAAAACCGATATAATTTAAAGGATACGGAAAATAGCGGTTAAGAGGATGAGTTCGTGTATCAGTTTCAGGAGAAAGTAAAAAATTTGCTGCTTTACGGCGGGCTGAATAAGGCGACCCATGAGAAGTACCGGGAGTATATCCTTCAGCAGGATATGAAGAATCTCTGGCGTTATCTTGTGGTGACCGGCTTTGGCTTTCTGCTGTTCGGGCTTACGAGCCTGGTTGTGAACCGCGGCGTGGATGTCAATACGAGTATATATTTTTATACCTCTGCTGCGATCCTGGTCCTGCTGATCCTGCAGTACGTGCTGATCCGGGGCAATCGGGTGCCGGTGGACTGGTGGGAGACCATGATCTACGCCTTTATGACGATCATTTATATAGAGGCAATCATGGTTACGATGCAGCATCCGGACATGCCGGCGGTTACCGCCATTGGGATTATGCTGATGATGCCGCTGCTTTTTGCCCGTCCGCCGGTGGGGACGATTTTGCTGCAGAGCGGCTTTGCCTGTATATTCTGTGCTTTTGCAGGGAAGTATAAGCAGCCGGATGCGGCTTTTTACGATATATGGAACGGCGTCACCTTCTATGCGGTGTCTGTGGCGGCCATTCTCATAGCGGTGCCGATTCGCATCCGGAGCCTTGCCCAGAACCGGCTCATCAAGGAGCTGAGCGAATGTGATCTGCTGACGGGACTTCGGAACCGGAACTCTTTCGAACGGGACTGCCGGAAGCTGGCCGGAAAGCGGCAGAAAACGGTGGTGGTCTATGCGGATGCCAACGGTCTGCATGAGCTGAACAACACGAAGGGGCATGCGGCCGGCGATGCCATGCTGAAGGCAGTGGCTGCCGAGCTGCGGGAGAGCTTCGGAAAAGAGGGCGTTTACCGCATTGGCGGCGATGAGTTTGTGGTGATTCTGCCGGAGGGTCAGCACCGGAAGGTGGAGGGACGGCTGGAAGCGATCGGCGAAGCCATCGAGCAGCAGGGCTATGCGGCTTCCTTCGGCTGTGCGGAATCGAAGACCCCGGAGGAACCGCTGGAGGCAGTGATCCGGCGCGCAGAGAGCGCGATGTATGCGGCAAAGGCCGGCTATTACCGGGCTGTGGGGCATGACCGGCGAAGACGGAGCTGAGGGTTTCCGAAACAGCTGCCAAAATTTTTTTTATTTTTCTGTTGACAGAAATGCTTCGATTTGTTAGTATAACGGAGTCGCAAGTGAGCGGCAGAAAAATAAAGAGTGCGCGAGTAGTAGAGTGGTACTACGTCTCCTTGCCAAGGAGAAGGTCGCGGGTCCGATTCCCGTCTCGCGCTCGCATGAACAGAGAGGTGTCGCTGGTGCGGCACCTCTTTTTGTTGCGGGATGAGCCCTGCCTGTGTTAAGCTTAAGGTTCAAAAAAGGCGTGGTTCTGCAGGAGGGAGCACAGCAGCATGCAGCAGATGGGAGAAGTATTGAACTACATATGTGCACACGGCGTACTGCTGCTGGTCGGCGGCGCAGAGCTGCTGATTGCGGTGCTGCTGCTTTGCCGGTGGCTGAATCATCGTGCACTGCATCCGGAGACGGCGCGCAGCGGCCGGCGGGGCAGAAGGAATGCGTGGGAAGCTGAGGGCAGCGGTGACCGGCAGCTGCTGCAGGTGATGTCCGAGCGGCAGGATGTGCTGAATCTGCTGATCCGTCGGGAGGATCTGCTGCCGCTTTCGGTTTCCGGCAGCCCGGAGCGGCTGCTGGGCCTCTCCTTTGCGGCGCTTCAGAAGGACACGAGCCGGATTTTCTCCGGACTTTCCGACGAGGCGGAAGGCAGGCGGCTGTTCCAGCGCTATCTCAGCTGGGACGGCGGAACGGAATTTGCAGAGAGTCTGTCGATGCGGAACGGCGAATGGGCGGAGCTCCGCATCTGGAGAAGCAGGGACGGCAGACAGGATCTGTTCACGCTCTGGCGGAGCAGTGCGATGCATGCGGCCCGGGAGAAGCTTCAGCGGAAGCTGGAGGAGGCGGAGGAGAACAGTCAGTCGAAGACGACCTTCCTTTCGCGAATGTCCCATGAGATCCGGACGCCGATGAACGGCATCATCGGTATGCTGACACTGGCAGAGAAGCGGCTGACACCGACGAATCCGGTACGGCAGTATCTGTCACAGGCCAGGGAGCTGTCGGATCACCTGCTGTCCCTGATCAACGATATTTTGGATATGTCCCGGATCGAGGCGGGCAAGGTGGAGCTGGAATATAAGCCCTTCAGCCTGCGGGCGCTGGGGCAGAAGCTCTATGATATGTTTGCAGAAAATCTGGAGGCCCGGGGTGTGCGCTACAGCGTGGACTTTGAGGGGGTGGAGGTGGATTGGCTGCTGGGCGACGAGCTCCGTATCAGTCAGGTAATCATCAATTTTCTGTCGAATGCCGTCAAGTTCACCAGTCAGGGAGAGGTGAGCGTGACCTTCCGGCAGATGCTCCGGAAGGACGGGCGCGCCGACATTTCCGTAAAGGTACATGACACGGGCATCGGCATGGCGCCGGAATTCATCAGCCATATTTTCCGTCCCTTCGAGCAGGAAAGCATGGAGACCGGCCGCAAATACGGCGGTACCGGTCTCGGCATGGCAATTACGGACCAGATCGTGCGTCTGATGGGCGGCGAGATCCTGGTGGAGAGCCAGCCCGGCAGGGGCTCTGACTTTACTGTTTACCTGAGCCTGCCGATTGCAGAGGCTCCGAAGGCGGCGGAGACGCAGATGGAGACGACGGAGCAGCCGGCACAGAATGCCTTTGCGGGACGGCAGATCCTGATGGCGGAGGATAATGAAATCAACGCCATGATTGCAGAGGAAATGCTGAGGAGCATGGGTGCGAAGGTGGAGACGGTGGAGAACGGGAAGCTTGCGGTGGAGCGCTTCCGGGAACAGCCGGCCGGCTTCTATGACTTCATTCTGATGGATATTCAGATGCCGGTAATGGATGGCAGAACCGCAACCCGGACAATCCGGGCGCTGCCGCGGGAGGATGCGAAGACGCAGCTGATCTTCGGACTTTCGGCGGATGCCTTTGTCGAGGACGAGCGGCTGTCCGCGGAGAGCGGTATGAACGGGCACTTTGCGAAACCGGTGGATTTTGAAGCACTGGAGAAGCATATCGGCGCGGTGCTGAGGAGTCGGGAAACGGCCTGAAAAGGCACTGTGCGGGCGGAAGCCGTTAGGAAATACGGATGAAAGCGTTCCCCTGGCCGGAGGGCCTGAGGAAAGAAGAACGAGACAGAAGCGAGGATATCCCTTTCAAGGGGGTGCAGGCATGAAGATCGGATTGAAAAAATTGTATACAGGCCTTCTGGCTGCAGCGCTGACCGGCGGTGCAGCCTTTGGTATGTACAGCTATCAGACCGGGCTTTCGTTTACACCCCGCGGTGTAGCGGGGGCACTGCAGGAAAACCGGGTGGTTTTCGAGGATGCGGAGCAGCTGCAGCAGGGCAGCACCTCACAGGACGGGGACAATGAAAGTCAGCTTCTGGAGAAGGAGCGGGAGGCTGAGGACAAGTGGAGTCCGCAGCAGAGCTCCCGGGCGGACTATCTCTTCCGGGATGCGGAGGAGCGGCTGCCCCAGGGATTGGAAGCGGCCGGAGTGGAAGGTGCTGCGGAAGCGCAGAAGCCGGAGCCGGCTGACAGCAGTGCGGCACAGGAAAGCCGTGAACAGCAGCCGGCTGTGGTGTATGAACGCTCGGAGGATGAACGGACGGCAGATGTTGTGCTGCCGGCGGAGTCCGGCGGCAGTCCGGTGCGTGCGGGATCAGACGGAAATGACGGCAGGCACGGCGGCCGGGTCAGCGGCGAAAGCCTGAACGGCAGCTCGGGAAGCGGCTCAGGGAGCGGTGCGGGCGGCAGCTCCTCCGGCGGGAATCCGGCGACAGGCGGCAGCGGAGGCACGAATACAGACCGCGGGCAGCAGCCGGAAACGAAGCCGGGCGAGGGTGCCGGCGGTGAGGAGATCGTGAACCCGGAGCCGGCACCTGTGCCGGATGTGAAGCCAAGCAAGGCAGATCGGGTCAGCGATCCGGAGCCGGCGGAAAAAGAAAAAGCATCGGAGGTGATCATCGGGCAGCCGGGCGACATTTATGACGAGTCGAAGATCTCAACGGAGGATACCGCGGCGCTGCTGGCCATCATCGAGTTCCCGGAAAGTGCATCGGAGGGCTTTTATAGGGGACAGCGCATTACTGCGCGGATGGTCTTTAACCGGCTCAGCACGGCAGTGCTGAACACAGAGGACCTGACAAGCTATGCCTGGGACGCCGGGGCTTATGAAAAATATGTCCGCATCGACAGCATTTCCTTCGACGGCGGCAGCAGCTGGCAGGCGGCCTTTCCTCTGGATATCCCGGCGGACAGCGGGGAAATGCTGGTGAGGGTGAGCTATCGCTTCAGTACGGCGGAGGACTGGAGCGGCTACAGCAGTGTGTACTATAAGGAACCTTATGTGCGTGTGCCGGTGAAGGACAGCCGTGTGTTTGTGCTGTCGAAGCCGCTTCCGGAGGATGCGGAGCAGGTGCCGGCGGAGAGCATATTAAATACCTATTCGCAGTTCCGGGAGGAGGGAAGCTATTCCCTCTACAATCAGGAATGCGCGGCAGGGGTGCTGGCAGAGAATGACGCGCTGAAGGATATAGACAGCCGCGCAGCGCTGGCAGAGCAGTATGTGGACTGGATGGGAACCGGCCTTCGCCAGAAAAAGCTCTTCTCCGGCTGGCTGGAGGACGGGATGCCGGTCAGCTGGAAGTATCCGGTGAGCCGGGGACGGCATATTCTGGAGCCCGGGGAATTCACAGACATCGAGGATGCCTATGATGTACGTCTGAAGCTGTTCTATCTGTCTGCATCGGAAGACGGCAGGCTGTATGCCGATCTCGGTCTGGATTCCGAGCCTTATTATATGCAGACACTCTGCCGGATCGATGATCAGTCTTCCACTTTTGTACGCCTGCTGCGGACACTTCTCGGAGAAAGCACACAGAAGGTGCTGCGCGTGCCGGATTATGTGCAGGCTGTCGACATTGACGATATCGAGGCGGAGAGTGAGAAGCTGCGGGTAAACACCATGGAGCTGCCGGCCTCGGTGCAGTATATTGACACAGACAGCACCGGACTCTGTGTAGAAGAGGCCTACGAGGTCAGTGAGGATAATGTCTTCTACCGCAGCACAGACGGTCTCCTCATGAATAAGGAAGGTACGGTGCTGCTGGCGGTGCCGCACAGCATGACGAGGCTGACACTGCCGGAGGAGGTGACTTCGGTGGAAATCTCCGCGGACAATCATCTTACGGAGCTGCACATCGAAGCGAAAGAGCTTCTGCCGGAAATTGATGCGTCCCGACTGCAGGACTGCCGGATTTATCTGCCGGAGGAGGAGCTGGAGAAATTTGCGGCACAGCATGCCGCGGATCTCACAAGGGAGAGCGGCAATACGCTGGCGTCCTCAGAGGATCCGGAAAGCGAGTATTTTACAGAAGCCGGTCAGCTGATTTCAATGGATGGGAAGCTTCGGAGGGTACTGGCAGGAGAGCAGACTATGTTGACGCTTTCGGATGCGGTGCAGAGCATCGGCGCCGGTGCGTTCGGAGAGACTGCGGAAAATCTGCATACCTTGCGGCTGAACAGTAATGAGAACATCCGTCTGGAAGCGGGTTGTCTTGCCGGCAGCGGACTGCAGCAGATTCTCTGCCGCACAGAGACGCAGCTCGAAAACATAAAGGCGCAGCTTGCAGCGGTGGGAGCTTCGGAAACACTTGCAGCGGAGCTGGAGACCTGCTCGCAGGAGGGCTACGGCTATGAAGTGATGTCGTCAGAGGACGGTGTGACCATCGTCTCGATATTCAGTGCGCCGGCGGAAATTCCGGACGGAGTATTTGACGGTAAGCTGACGGCGGCAGACGGCACGCTACTGACGATCGGGGCAATCGGCGAGGGAGCCTTCCGGGGAAATACAAGTCTTCGCTGGGCAAGCCTTCCGGCTTCGGTGCAGACGATCGGTTACCAGGCCTTCAAGGACTGCACAGCTCTGGAGGGACTGCTGATCGGCGAGGCCGGAGAAAGCGTGGATGCGGATGTGATCGATCTTATTGAGATCGGCGACGAGTCCCTTGACGGCTGTACCTCGCTTCGATTTGTGGCTTCGAACGTGCGCTATGCCTTCATGATCAATGACTATGATCCGCTGGTCGAGGATGCGGTGAGCGGAAATCTGCAGTTCTATATCCCGACCGGTGCCGAGGGCTACGGTGGAAATACGCTGTATTTCACGGAGGATACGGGCATCACCGGCTATGCTGTGAAATCCCTGGGCGGAGACGATGGGGCGGAGTGCCGGGCGCTCTACGGAATCGGTGAGGATGGCGCGGCCTGGCTTCTGCTCCGCGCCGGAAGGTATATGCCGGAGACGGTCGATATCCCGGCGGAGACGACGGAAATCTACAGTGCGGCCTTTGCGGCAGCTGAAAGCGCGGATGCAGAAAGCTTCCGGCTGAGCTTTACGGGAAACGGCGGCATCCTGTATATTGACGATTCTGCATTTGCAGATGCGGCCCTGGGC
>CAVAXR010000072.1:0-7285 GCA_963592375.1 Oribacterium sp.
GTTAAGGCCAGCATCATCAAGTGCAGCCACGAAGCCCTCGTTGGTCTTGTCCAGTGCCACATGCTGTACCAGCTGGAGAACACCGATCTTGTAGGTCTTTCCGTCGTCAGCCTTTGCAGCCTCTGTCTCTCCGGCGGCCTCTGTCGTCTCTTCTGCAGCAGCTGCTGCCTCGGAAGCCGCCTCAGTTGCTGCTGCCGTTGTACTTGCTGTGCCTGAGCCGCATGCCGTCATGGATACCGCCATCATAGCAGCCATGGAGGCTGCTGCCCACTTCTTCATTTTCATAATAATCCTCCCATCTCAGCGCCCTGATAAATTTACACTTTAAAGCGCTGATGCATCAATGCGTGTATTATAGAATATTTCTTCGTGAAATGCAATACAGGAATCATTTTTATGGCAGCCATTCCTATGGTTTATATCACAAGATAGGCTTTTCCTCCGCAAAGCCGGCGAGGGAAATGTTTTCATCTGCGTTTCCTTAAAAGCTGACAGGTTCTTCGATTTCGCCTGTCCGGGCAATGCTTTCGAGCGCAAGCACCGGGCCCTCGCCGTGGTACTCCTCCCGCTCTTCCATGCCGACCTTTGCCGTAAGCTTCACCCAGTCGCGGGTATTGTAGGGCGCCAGCACCTCTGCCGCACCCTTGCAGACAAAGCCCAGGAAGGTCATATCCTGCGCACAGCAGGTCATCGCCATACGCCCCGGCACAAACTCTGTTGCCGGCATCTGCTTCCGCTTCAGCACCATGGCAGAGAAGGTAATGCGCTTTCCGATATAACGGTCCGGATTGTCCATGCAGTCCACAAACCAGATGCCGTAGTCCTCCGGCTTCACCTCGATATGCTCTGCATTGAGATCATAGGGCAGATCCTCAGGCAGTGTGTCCTGCGGAATCTCACCGTCCTTTCCCTCCAGCACCAGCATGGCATTCTGGCCCATAGCGCGGATCTTCCGCCGGTAATCCACGAGCTTGTCCTCCGGGATATTGTCGCAGCGGTTCACAATACAGAGCTCCGCCGTTCTCAGCATCTGTCCCAGGAAGGACTTCATATTATTGAGATAGAGATCCAGTGTGGAGCCGTCCACAATGGTAATCACCTGATAGATCACCCAGTTATCCGGAAGAGAGACCTCATATTCCGGGGCTCTCCCCTGCTGCTCTGCCAGAGCCTTCTCACTCATCGGACCATCATAGAGATCGTCCTGATTCCACATGCCGTTCCATTCAATAAGAATACGCTCCGGATTATACTGCACCTCCAGCTCCTCCAGATACTGCCTGTTGAGCATGGATTCCTTCTCGATCACAATGGGAATGGTGTTATGCTCCGCCAGAAATTCCGGCTCGTATTCATTTTCCCCTTCCTCACAGAGCAGCAGCAGGGTCTTGCCCTCTGTCTGAAAATACTCCTGTGACATGGTGAACTTGATGAATTCTGTCTTTCCTGCCTCCAGGAAGCCGTTGATCAGAAATACGGGCAAGCTCTCGTCATCAAGATCATAGTTATCGCTTGTTGCCATTTTTTCCCCTTTCAGTTGAACCTCATCCTACAAAAGCTTCCTTCAGCAGCGCCTCATTCAGGTTTGCGCCGATGACCACAACCTTGCCGGTATATTCCGGAGAGCCCTCACGGATCTCTGTCTCCTCCGGCACCAGATCAAAATACATCCACTTGTCGCTGGCTGCATCCTTCAGCATGCCCTTGCAGCGCACCACCATGCCGTACTTCTCGCTCTCTGCCATCTCGGACAGAATGGTTTCCAGCTTCTGCCGGTCAAAGGCATGCACGGTTTCCAGTCCCCAGCTTGTGAAGATCTCATCTGCATCATGCTCACCTTCGCCGTGATGATGGTGATGGTGATGATGGTGGTTGTGAATGTGCACGCCCTCAATTTCCTCCCCATCGTGGTGATGATGGCCGTGCTCTTCTTCATCCTCCTCATCATGATGGTGGCCGCAGCTGCAGACACCATGCTCGTCATAGTGGTGATGATGCTCGTGCTCCTCGTCCTCATGATGATGGTGATGATGATGCTCATGCTCCTCGTCCTCATCGTCCTCATCGTGCTCGTGGTGATGATGACCGCAGCAGCATTCCCCGTCCTCGTCATCATGGTGATGGTGATGCTCGTGCTCCTCATCCTCATGATGGTGATGATGCTCGTGCTCATGCTCCTCATCGTCCTCATCATGCTCGTGGTGATGATGGCCGCAGCAGCATTCCCCGTCCTCATCCTCATGGTGATGGTGATGCGCTTCCTCATGCTCCTTCACACGCTCCATGACCTCACGGAGCATCTCCGCCTCCATGTCATCCGGCTTTGAAATGATCTCCATCAGCTGTGCGCCGCTAAGCTCAGCCGCCGGTGTCGTAATCACCGTCGCCTTCGGATTCAGCGCCTTGATGATCTCCACGGCCTCCGTCACCTTGGCTTCCTTTGCCACATCCGTTCTGGACAGCACCACAGCGCCGGCATACTGGATCTGGTTGTTGAAGAACTCACCAAAGTTCTTTGAATACAGCTTTGCCTTCTGAGCATCCACCACGGTCACCGCCGCATGCAGCTCCACCTCCATATTTTCAGCAATCGACTTCACGGCGCCGATGATATCGGAAAGCTTGCCCACGCCGGACGGCTCGATAATGATGCGGTCCGGATGGTACTTCTCCACCACCTCAGAGAGAGAGGTTTCGAAATCGCCCACCAGAGAACAGCAGATGCAGCCCTGGTTCATTTCACGGATCTCGATGCCGGAATCCTTCAGGAAGCCGCCGTCAATGCCGATCTCACCAAACTCATTCTCAATGAGAACCACCTTTTCTGTCTTCAATGCCTCACCCAGCAGCTTCTGAATGAAGGTTGTCTTGCCGGCGCCCAGAAAGCCGGACACAATATCTATACTTGTCATGATCTGTCTGCTCCTTTCATGATTAGCACTCTTTTAACAGCAGTGCTAATTATAGTTCCGAAGAAATTCATTTGTCAACCACCGTCCCGCAGAAGCCGGACAACTGCCCGCGCAATATTTTCCGCCCGGTGCCGATCGTTTACCGGTCCAGCTTCTCCACAGCCGCCGCAAGCTCTGCTGCCGTTTCAATCAGCAGCGTGGCCTTATGCTGCGTCAGCTCCTTCCGGTCCCGGAAGCCATAGACACAGCCCACTGACGGCATGCCGGCCGCCGTAGCTGTATCCATATCCGTCTTCGTATCCCCCACAAATACACAGTTCTCTGCTGCCACGCCGAGCTTTTCGCAGGCATCCCGGATCACACCGGTGTCGGGCTTCAGCGGATGCGTGCCGTCATCGGCCGACACATAATCGAAATATCCCTTTCCGAAGACGGTATCCAGCACCTTTTCCGCCTGCGCCAGCGGCTTGTTGGTCACACAGCCCAGCTTCAGTCCCTGTCCCCGCAATGTTTCCAGCGCCTCCTTCATGCCCGGATAGGCCTCTGCCCGATAGGTGCAGTTTTCCAGAAAGATCGAGAGATAATAGTCGCAGGCATCGTCGTAGTTCTCCATGACCTCATCGGCCTGCTGGTCCAGCTCAAAGGCCCGGTCCTCATCCTTTCGCTCCCATTTCTCCGCCTCACGGTACAAACGCTCCGCCGTGGCCTCCAGAGACCGCTCCACAAAGACCTGATAGCCCTTTCCCACGTACTGCCGCGTCTGCTGCTCCGTGATCCTGTCCAGCCCAAAATGCTCCATGGTCTGATTCATGGTCTCCTGCAGGCTGTAGATCGTATTCACCAGGGTTCCGTCCAGATCGAACAGAACCGCCTTCACCTTATTCATGATAAGCAATCCTCCTTTTCGAGAAACATAGCCTTTCCCATCATAGCATAGATATGTTATTCTTTCACAGACTAATTCAGGAAACGCTGATGAAAGCGAAAGGAAAATATCTTATGCCATTCTATTATGCTGTCCGCAGCGGCCGGAAGCCCGGCATCTACCGAAGCTGGGACGACTGCAAGGCCCAGGTAATGGGCTATCCCGCTGCCGTCTACAAAAAATTCAAAACCGAGGACGAAGCCCTGGCCTTCCTGTCTCCCGCCGCAGTGCCTTTGGAAAATGTCGTCGGCACAAAAGCCGAAACAACCCGGACAGAGAACACGCGCACAAATCAGGCCGGACTTACGCCAAGCCGCACGGATATCCACGAAATCAGCACCGCCTGCATTGCCTACGTGGACGGAAGCTATGAGAAAAACAGCAAAACCTTCGGCTACGGTGTCGTACTCATCGAAGAAAGCGGTGAATACACCACCTACCAGGGCAGCGGCCGGGATCCGGAGCTTGCCTCCATGCGAAACGTTGCCGGGGAAATCCACGGCGCCATGCGTGCCGTCGAAGAGGCGGTGCGAAGACATTTCCCCTCCATTACGATTTTTTATGATTATATGGGAATTCAGTGCTGGGCCGAAGGCAGCTGGAAATGTAATAAAGAAGGCACAAAGGCCTACCGCGACTTCATCACGAAGCAGCGGCAGGCCATTGAGATCCGTTTTCAGAAAGTAAAGGCCCACTCCGGCGTCCGCTTCAATGAAATGGCGGATCAGCTTGCGAAGCAGGCCGCTGGTGTTACAGCAGAATAATGTTGTTTTCGCGGCAGGTTTCCACCATGTCCTCCGGCCAGATGGAGGCCTGCACCTCACCGATGTGGGCTCTGTCAAGCAGCAGCATGCAGAGACGGCTCTGTCCGATACCGCCGCCGATGGTGTAGGGCAGCTCGCCGTTCAGAAGCATCCTGTGATACGGAAGCTCAGCCCGCTCCTCGCAGCCGGCCTTCTTCAGCTGCTCACGAAGAGAATCCTCGGATACACGGATACCCATGGAGGAAACCTCCAGTGCACAGTTCAGCGTATCAAACCAGAACAGGATGTCGCCGTTCAGGCTCCAGTCATCATAGTCCGGTGCTCTGCCGTCATGCGGCTCGCCATTCGACAGCTTGTCGCCGATACGGGAAATAAATACGCAGCCATGCTCCTTCGTAATCAGATTTTCCCGCTCCTTCGGTGTTTTGTCCGGATACATCTTAAGAAGTGACTCGGAATCAATAAAATAAATGTCATCCGGCAGCTTCTTCACCGCATGCGGGTACTTGTACCATACCTCATGCTCCATATGCTTAATGATGCGGAAGATCATGCGGACGGTTCCCTCCAGTGTCACCTCATTACGCTCTTCCTTCCGGATCACCTTCTCCCAGTCCCACTGATCCACATAGCAGCTGTGCAGATTGTCCAGCTCTTCATCACGGCGGATCGCATTCATATTGGTATAAAGGCCCTCACCCGGCTGGAAGCCATAGCGCTTCAGCGCCATTCTTTTCCACTTTGCAAGAGAATGCACCACCTCAATGGTCTCCTCCGGCTCCCAGGGCACATCAAAGCTTACAGGACGCTCATAGCCATTCAAATTATCGTTAAGACCCGAGCTCTTCTCCACGAACAGCGGCGCAGATATTCTGGACAGCTGCATTTCCTTGCCAAACTCCCGCTGAAAGGTATCGCGGATATACTTAATGGCCTCCTGGGTTTCCCGTACAGAAAGCCGCGGATCATAGTCCTTCGGAATCATCAGTCCCATCTTTTTGTCCTCCCCTAAACTAGTATCAAACGTTCCTATCTTATCCCCTGCCGGAAAACATGGCAAGCAGAAATCCGCAGAACTGCTGATGAAATCAGTGTCTCCCTCAGCAAAGTGTGATAAATGCGCCGTTGTTGCCCCGTTTTTCACCCATGGCGCGGTGCGAGAACAGCAGCGCCGGATTACAGCAGGTGCAGATGTCTGTCAGGGAAATGCTTTCGGCGCGAACACCTGCCGACAGCAGAATCCTCCGGTTGGCCGCCCATAAATCAAGCTGATACTTATGCTCTCCCGCTGCATTGAAGCCCCTGTCCAGAAGAAGCTCCGGCACATCCGGAAAAGCCTCCCGGAAGCGCAAAGCCACATCCTCCGAAATCTCATAGCAGTCCCGGCATATGCTGGGACCGACCGCCGCAAGAACATCCGCCGGATCTGTACCGAAGGCCGCCGTCATTTTCGCAATCGCTTTTCCGGCAATTCCCTGCACCGTACCGCGCCAGCCGGAATGCACGGCCCCGATCACGCGCCGCACCGGATCCAGCAGCAGAACCGGTACGCAGTCTGCCCAGAAAACACCGAGCACGAGCCCCGGCACATTGGTGATGAGTCCGTCCACATCCGTGTAATCCCGCGGACAGCACAGACCCTTGCCGGCATCCGCCTCTGTCACCACCCGTATATGATCTGTATGCGTCTGGTAAGTCAGCACGAAGCGTTCATCCGGAGCCTGCAGATACCCGGCTATGCGGTGGTAATTCTCCCGCACCGCTTCCTCCCGGTCCCCTCTGGTGAAGCTCAGGTTCATGCTGTCAAAGCAGCCGGTGCTGACACCGCCAAGGCGTGTCGAAAAGCAGTGCCGCACAAGACCGCTTTCCGACAGCAGCGGCGCTTCCAGCACCTGAAGCCCCTTCTCGCCCTCCCTCAGCCGGAGAGCCGGTTTCGTTCCCTTTCGCCGGATTTTTACCGCCGAAGACATTTCCCTATGCATCAGACCTCCAGTACCTTCCGGATCGTCTCCGCTCTGCCGTCCCGGAACACGTAACCATCCATACCGACAGACGCCGCCCCGGCAATGTTCTCCGGCAGGTCATCCACAAAGAAGCAGTCCGCCGGCTGCAGCCCGAAACGCCGGAAGAAGCGCTCAAAAATGACATCCTGCGGCTTCACGCACTTCACCTCGGCTGAGAACAGCACGCCGTCATAGAGATCCGCCCGCGGCATAACATCAAGATAGCAGGTCCTGAGACGGAGGCTCGCATTGGAGAGGATGTAAATGTGCTGTCCCCGCGCCTTCAGGGCCTCCACCACCTCGTCCATTCCCGGCTTCTGCCACATATTGTACTTGTCCCAGTCCCGGAAGCTGAGGCGCGCAATATCACGCACGGCATCGGAGGACATTCGGGGCAGCCAGCGGGACTCGGCCACCTCTTCGCTGATGAGTCCGCCGTCCAGCTTGAACCACTCCTGGGAGCAGAACATGACATTGTGGATTTCCCTGATGACCGCCGGATCGTCCGTGTAATGCTTTGTCACGAGATCCGGGTCGTACTCGATCAGTACGTCGCCCATGTCAAAAACGATGTTTTTGTAGTCTCTGATGTTTTTCATGTAATACCTCGACTTCCGATGCTGCAGATTTGTAATTGTTTTGCACCACCAGAAAAATCCATAAAATGCGGAGCAGAGCTTG
>CAVAXR010000073.1:0-7253 GCA_963592375.1 Oribacterium sp.
GCATCGTAAGCTTTGACGCCAGCTTCCTGCGGCAAACAGAATCTGTCATCATCAGCTCGCTGGCCCATCAGGAGCAGAGCATCCCGGAAGCCGCGGCCGCCCGCATTACCGCCATGCTGGAGCGACAGAGGGTCCCGGACGAGGACCTTCGCTGGCGTCTCATGCCGGGCAATTCCGTGAAGTGGCTGTAACCGATGCTGACGTCAGGCGTTTTGACCGGCAGTGCTCTTCTGATTCCGGGAAGTCCGGAATTCCTTCGGCGACATGCCATAGGTTTTCTTAAACACAAAGCTGAAGTAGTGGGCATCCTTATAGCCGACCTGCTGCGCCGTCTCCTGGGTAGAAAGCTTCTTTTCGGAAAGGAGAGCTTTTGCAAGCTCCATTCTCTTCCGGGTAATGTACTCTACGAAGGTCTCCTGTCGTTCGCGGCTGAATTCCGCACTGAAATAGCTGCTGCTGACTCCCAGCTGCCCGGCCACTCTTGTGAGGGAAAGCTCCTCATCCGTAAAATGCGCATCGATATAGACCACGGCCTTTTGTACCATGCCCTGATTTTCCTCTGCGCGAATCTGATCTCGCCGGCGAATGGCTTCCCGCAGAATTTTTTCCATATAAGCCGGTACCTCGGACGCACACAGCTCAAAGTGCTCTGCCTCCACGCCCACTGTCCGCAGGAAGTCCTCCTTATCAATTCCCAGCCTCTGCACGAAGCGGAGCGCCGTAAAGCAGACGCTGAGGGCAAGATAATTCCGGAAAATCTTTGATTGGAGCACCAGCTGCATTTTGCCAAGATAACCTTCCGTGAACTCGCAGACATTTTCCTCCTGTCCTTCGGAAAGAAAATCACGAATGATGGCAGGATTCACATCCTCTGCCTCCACATCCCGGATACTGGCATTTGTGGTTTCCGAAAGAGGTGCCACATCCTGTGCCGTCAGAATATGCTGCTGCGGCAGCCAGAAGCGGGCAGAAAAAATATGGTTAGCCCTTGAAAAGCAGACGGACAGTTCACTGAAGCGTGCCACCTGCTCACCGGAGACGGCATGCCAGTGCAGCGTATCCTCCGCCTCGGAAAGCACGTGTGCGATCTCCTTCATTCCGCGTTCGGTATAGGCCGCCACCGTTTCCGGCGAACCCTTCACAATGATGCAGCAGCCGTTCAGGCTCCAGCGGGACAGAATATATTCCGGGAAGCGCAGAAAATACCGGATCAGCTCTGTCTCAAGCGTCTGGCATTCCTCCTCATGGCCTTCTCCCTGACTTCCGCGGCGCGGCGCCATGCTGAAGAGAATCAGGTTATACGCCTCGGAGGTAACCGAAAGCCCCAGTTTGCCAGCCTTCTCATAGATTTCCTCCACAGACATGCGTCCGCTGAACATTTTCTCAAGGAAGTCCCGGCGCTGATATTGCTCATATTCCCGGCTTTCCAGCAAGAAGCGTTCCTGATACTGGTGCTGCTCCTGCTCTGCGTTCAGCTTCTCGCGGATTTCCAGCAGGGCCTGCTTCATGGTGCGCCGGGTGATGGGCTTCGTCAGGAACTGATCCACGCCCTCCTGAATGGCCCGCCGCGCGAATTCGAAGTCATCGTAGCCGCTCATAATGATCTTCTTCATCGCCGGAAACTCAGCACCTGCGATATGACAGAGTGTCAGTCCGTCCATGAAGGGCATTTTAATGTCGGTGATCAGCAGATCCGGCGGATTCTTCCGCATCATGGACAGCGCAATTTCCCCGTCGCCTGCATCGCCGATCAGCTCAAAACCGCATTCTTCCCAGGGCATATTGTCACGGATGCTCTCCCGCACCACACTCTCATCCTCTGCCAGAAATACCTTCAGCATCTTTTTCACCTCATTCGTTAATAGCGTCTTTCGTCAATATACCTGTCTACGTTTTCCGGTGTAAATACCATCTCCTCCAGGTAGTAGCTTTTCTCCACTGCCTCGCCCCGCGAGAGCTTCTGCAGTATTTCAGCGACCAGCGGGCCGCTCAGCGGATTGCATTCAATGTCCACATTCAGTGCACCGCTCTGCAGCAGCTTCAGTGCCTGTCTGGTTCCGTCAAAGGAGATCAGAATCACATCTCCGTCGGGCCCGGTGCTGACGCCGGCCTCCTGCAGTGCCTCCAGTGCGCCGAACATCATGTCGTCATTCTGACAGATCACCACATTGAGCATGGGATAACGATGCAGGAAGTCCTTCATGACCTCCTTACCCTTTGCCTTTGTGAAATCCGCATCCGCCTGCGACAGGATGTGCCAGTTCTTATAGCGCTCCGCCAGCCGGTCAAAGCCGATGGTGCGTCCCAGCTGGGAGGTGGATCCCTTGGTGCCCTGCAGCACCACGATATTGATCTCCTCCCCGCTTCGGCCCTTTCGCTGCAGATAATCCGCAAGCCAGACTGCCGCCTTCTCTCCCTCCGCATACATATCCTCTCCGATAAAGGTCGTATAGTCGTCCGGGCTGGCATAGTCCGCCATACGGTCCAGGATAATGACGGGGATCTCTGCTTCATGAGCCTCATGCAGTACGGTTTTCCAGCCTTCCTCCTGCACCGGGGTGAAGACGATATAGTCAACCTGCTGGGAAATGAAGCTGCGAATGGACTTAATCTGGTTGCTCTGCTGCTGACGCGCATTGTTATAATAAAGGTAAAAGCCATTTTCCGCCGTCAGGGCTGTTTGTATGGATTCTGTATTGGCACGCCGCCAGAGCGACTCCGCACCGAGCTGCGAAAAACCGACAGTCAGAAGGCTTTGTTCCGGTACCGCACCGTTTTCTGCTTCCGCCTCCTTCGAAATACTGTCGGAGGGCATGCAGCTGCACAAAAAAAGCATAGAGATGCCCAGCAGCGCGGGAAAAAGCAGTGCTTTTATTTTTGCGCATCTATTATTCACGGATATCTGCCTCCTCTCCGGCATCGCCGACATTTCCCAAAGCATGCTTCGCAGGAATGCGGATTGTCACGCGGGTACCCTGATTCTCCTCCGACTCCACAGAGAGACCGTATTGCTTTCCGTAGTTCATGCGCAGACGCTCATTGACATTGGCAAGCCCGAAGCCGGATTCTGTATCCCTGCAGGCTCTGGAAATTTCCTGCCGAAGCCGCGTCAGAGCTTCCGGACTCATGCCGATGCCGTTGTCCTCCACCGTGAGCTCTGCTGTTTCACCGAGCAGCTTTCCCGTAATACGGATCCGGCCGCCGTCCCGTTTGTTCTTGATGCCGTGGTAAAGCGCATTTTCGACGATCGGCTGCAGGGTCATTTTGATGATCTCATAATGATAGAGCAGCGGATCGATCTCGATCTCGTAGCGCAGGATATCCCGGTAGCGCACCTGCTGGATCTCGAGATAGCTTCGGATGTGCTTCTCTTCGTCCCGAATGCTGATGGACTCACGTCCGCGGCTCAGCACCAGACGAAAATAATTCGAAAGCGACAGCAGCATTTCCTCGGCCTCCTCCGGCTGATTGCCCTCGATGAGCCAGACAATGGTATCCAGTGTGTTGTAGAGAAAATGCGGGTTGATCTGCTCCTGCAGCAGACGAAGCTCTGCATGCCGCATCCGCGTTTCATCGTCATGTATGGTCTGCACCATCCCCTCGAGAGCGAAGGCCATTTCGTTCACGCGGCGGGACAGGTCTCCCAGCTCGTCCTGGTTCTTCACCTCGCTTCGCGCCGAAAAATCACCATGCGCGATGCGTCTCGTGGTTTCACTGAGCTCCGCCAGCGGGCGGGTAATGCTGCGCTGGAGCAGTCCGACCATGCCCATCAGGAACAGGCAGAGCAGAAACAGGCCGCCGGCCATCAGACGGCTGAAGATCAGTACATTGTGATTCAGCGAATTTTTCAGAATATCAATGCTTTCTGTCTGATAATAGAGGTAGGTCTGAATGTTGTCCTGGATCAGCTCCGTCAGGATGTAAATGTTGTCGTTCAGCATCTCGATGTTGTCGTCGTAGTGACCGCCCTTCCGAAGATTTCCTGCGATATCATCCACACGATCGCGAAGGGTGCTGACGTTGCGAAGAAGGATGCGAAGCCGCTGACGGCTTTCCTCGTTCTCCGTGATCTCCTGCAGACGCCGGAAATCCGACTCCAGATTGTCGATCAGCCGGTAAGGATTTTCGATATCCTCCGTCACGGTATTTCTCCCGAAGGGGGTGCCGCTGACCACCAGACGGTAAATGCTGTCATCCAGCTCTTCCTCAAAATTCAGATTATACTGATTTGCCGTTGTCATGTTGCTGACGATTCGATCATAGGCATCACTATAGCCGAGAAGTGCCCGCAGGGTATAAACGACCATCAGAAAAAGCGGTAGAAGAACTACCGCTGATAAGAGAATCAATTTTCTTCTTACATTCAGCTTCATAATGTAAGATTATACCACAGGTGTGGCGAATTTTTACTGCATTTTTGTGAAAAATGTCATTGAAGGCAAGCGTCTCCCGGCGCTGTGCTGCCAAGTCTCATTTTGAAATCCTGATATCCGAAATGCGCAAGCCGCACCAGCGTGCCGTCCTCCCGCATGGACCAGATATCCGGCAGCGGCATCCCGTTGAAGGTGTTGTTTTTGCAGGTGGAGTAAATGGCCATATCTCCAAAGATGAGCTTATCTCCCGCCTGCAGCGGCGCATCGAAGCTGTAGTCACCGACCACGTCGCCGGCAAGACAGGTCGGCCCGCCGAGACGCACAGTAAACGGCCGCTCTCCGGCCTCTGCTGCATCCATCAGCGGCGGCCGGTAAGGCATTTCAATCACATCCGGTGTATGACAGGCCGCTGACATGTCCAGGATGGCAAGGCGCGTCGTTCCATTCTGCAGAGTATCCAGCACCGTTGTGATCAGATAACCCGCGTTGAGCGCCCAGGCCTCACCCGGCTCAAGGTAAACCTGCACCTCATAGCCTTCCTGTATCCTCCGAATGCAGCTTTCCAGAAGCGGCATATCGTAGCCGGGACGGGTGATGTGGTGACCGCCGCCGAAATTGATCCAGCTCAGTCCATGAAGAAGCGCAGCGAATTTTTCCTCCACAGCCGTCAATGTTTCTGAAAGCGCATCTGCATCCTGCTCACACAGCGTATGAAAATGCAGTCCGTCCAGAAGCCCGGGAAGCGACGGATCCTGGTGAACAGCCGCCTCCCATTGCGCGAGGGTCGTTCCCAGGCGGCTGCCGGCCGCACAGGGGTCATAGATCTCATGTCCCTCCTGGGTGGAATGCTGCGGATTGATGCGGAGCCCGATGCTTTTTCCGGCACGCTTTGCCGCCGGACCGTACTTTGCCAGCTGTGCGGGGGAATTGAACACGATATGATCCGCATACCGCAGGAGCTCCGTGAATTCATCCTCCCGATAGGCCGCGCAGAATACATGGTTTTCCTTCTCCGGCAGTGCCTCCTTCCCTAAGCGGCTTTCATACAGGCCGCTTGCCTCCGTACCCGCAAGGTACGGGGCAAGCAGCGGATAGAGATTGAAATTGGAAAATGCCTTCTGCGCCAGCAGGATTCTGCAGCCCGTACGCTGCTGCAGGCCGAGCAGAATTTCACCGTTTCGGCGAAGCTGTGCCTCATCCAGAAGATAGCAGGGTGTCGGCAGTGTCGAAAACAGGGTATCCAAAGAACGGTCTCGGAGTCCGGCAAAGGGAGGGCGGCTGTCCCGGCAGCGCATCAGTCCACGAGAGCCGGGGAATGGCTCTCACTGCGCGGCAGTCCGTACTTATCCAGTGCCTCCAGATACGGATCCGGATCAAATTCCTCTACGGTATGCACGCCCTTGGCTGTCCATTTTCCGGTCAGCAGCATCAGTGCGCCGCACATCGCCGGCACACCGGTGGTATAGCTGATCGCCTGAGAGCCGACCTCGCGATAGCATTCCTGATGATCACATACATTATAAATATAGTAGGTCTTGTCCTTGCCGTCCTTTTTGCCCGTAAAGATACAGCCAATGTTGGTCTTTCCCTTGGTGCGCGGACCGAGACTGGCCGGATCCGGCAGAAGGGCCTTCAGGAACTGGATGGGCACGATCTCCTGTCCGTTAAAGCGGATCGCCGTGGTGGAAAGCATGCCGACATCCTCCAGACAGCGCATATGATCCAGATAGCTCTGTCCGAAGGTCATGAAGAAGCGAATCCGCTTTGCCTCCGGGATATTCTTTGCCAGCGACTCGATTTCCTCATGATGAAGCAGATACATATCCTTTTCGCCCACCTGATCAAAATCATACTGCCGCTTGATGCTCATGGCCGGAATCTCGACCCAGTGTCCGTCTTCCCAGTAGCTTCCGGGTGCGGAAACCTCGCGCAGGTTGATCTCCGGGTTGAAATTGGTCGCAAAGGCATAGCCGTGGTCGCCGCCGTTGCAGTCCAGAATATCGATGGTGTCAATGCTGTCGAATTCATGCTTCTTCGCATAGGCACAGTAGGCCTGGGTCACACCCGGATCAAAGCCGCTGCCGAGCAGTGCCGTTAAACCGGCCTTTTCGAATTTTTCAGCGTAAGCCCACTGCCAGCTGTAATCAAAGTAGGCAGAGAAGCCCGCCTCTTTACACCGCTTTTCATAAATCGCGCGCCACGCCGGATCATCTGTATCCTCCGGCTCATAGTTTGCTGTATCCATGTAATTCACACCGCAGGCGAGGCAGGCATCCATGATGCTCAGGTCCTGGTACGGCAGCGCAATATTCATGACCAGCTCCGGCTGATACGCCTTGATCAGCGCGATAAGCTCTTCGGTTTTATCTGCATCTACCTGTGCCGTTGTGATCTTCGTGCTTGTTTTCGGTGCAAGCTCTGCTGCCAGCTTATCGCACTTCTCCTTTGTGCGGCTGGCAATACAGATTTCTGTGAAAACCTCCGGAACCTGACAGCACTTGTGAATCGCAACGGAAGCAACTCCGCCGCATCCGATAATCAAAACCTTGCTCATTTTTTATTCTCCTTCCTTTTATTATCTGGTTCTTCTTACTTCCTGCTCAATGCAATCAGCAGCTCCCGCAGCACCTTGCAGGCTGTCGCAGTAGAGACACCGGAGCTGTCCAGCATCGGCGCCAGCTCATTGATGTCGGCGCCGACAACATTTCCCCTTGCTGCTGTGCGGATCGCCTCCAGAAGCTGCAGAAATGTGACGCCGCCGGCCTCCGGGGTGCCCGTGCCCGGGAAGCAGGACGGATCCAGGCAGTCGAGATCGATCGTCAGATAAACCGGCTCGCCGCTTTCGGAAAGCTTCTTCATCAGCTTTCCCAGCCCTGTAAA
>CAVAXR010000074.1:0-3979 GCA_963592375.1 Oribacterium sp.
GCTTCGCGATGCGCGATGTGGCGGTTTAGAGGCGCTCCGCGCCTTATCCGCCACCAGAAAAATCTCATAAAAGCTTCGCCGAGCAAGCTCTGCTCCGCATTTTATGGATTTTTCCGGTGTTGCTAAACAATTACAGATTTGCAAAGGAATTTGCTGCTTCACAGCGCAAATCCGGAGATGGAAACGATTTAATCAGTGTTTCCCTAAGCAATCATTTATAAAGGAGAAAAATAGATGAAGCTTCTTCTGGCAGAGGATGAAAAGGAGCTGTCCCGGGCGGTCTGCACCGTGCTGGGGCATTTCGGATATGAAACAGATGCCGCCTATGACGGCGAAGAGGCCGCGGCACTGGCGGCAAAAAACAGCTACGATTGCATACTTCTCGACATCATGATGCCGAAGAAGGACGGCATTCAGGTGCTGGAGGAGCTCCGCCGGAGCGGAAATGTAACGCCGGTTATCATGCTGACCGCGAAGTCCCAGGTGGAGGACCGCGTGCAGGGACTCGAGGCGGGGGCGGATGACTACCTGACAAAGCCCTTCGCAGTGAAGGAGCTGGTGGCGCGGGTGAACTCGCTTCTCCGCCGGGCCGGAGCCTATACACCCACAAAGCTGAGTCTTGGAAATGTGCAGCTTGACACCGAGCAGCAGGAGCTTTCCGCCGTGAATTCCGTGCGTCTGTCCCGGAAGGAGGCGCAGCTTATGCAGCTTTTCCTTCTGAACCGCGGCAAAGCGTTCAGTACAGAGGAGCTCTATGAGAAGATCTGGCGCGATGAGCCGGACGGACACCGGGAGCTGGTCTGGATCTATGTTTCCTATCTCCGGCAGAAGCTCGCGGCCATTGCAGCAGATCTTCGGATCGAGGGAGAGAAGGACGGCGACTTTGTGCTTCAGGATAATGTCGGCGGCGCCGGCGGAACCGGCCGCGCATAAGGAGAGGAGCTGTTCATGGATGGAATGATCCGGCGCCTTCAGCGCCGCTTTATCGTGATTGCTACCTTTGCGGTGGTGATTCTGCTGACGATCAGCCTAGGCATGGTGAATTTTGTTAACTTCCGGAGAGCGCGGCGGGAGATCGACTCGACGCTTAACGTGCTGCTTGCGCACGAAGGCATTTTCCCGGAGAATCCCGAGGATATCGATGATAACGGTCTCTATGACGATTCTGCCGAGGCCTACTACCAGACGCGCTATTTTTCGGCGCGCATCAGCGACGACGGCGTGCAGACGCTGGACCTCCGGCACATTGCAGCGGTGTCGGAGAAGGACGCACGGACAATGACGGAAAAGGTCAGCCGGAAGGGACATTCGCAGGGACGGCTCCTGTCGGGAAATGCTGTCTATGCCTACAAAATGAAGAAGACCGACGGCGGAGACACGCTGCTCGTGGTGCTGAACTGCACCCGGAATCTGATGACGGCAAATATCTTTTTGCAGAATTCTATCTGCCTCGGCGTGGTGCTGACGCTGCTCTATATCTGCATTCTGACCATCATTTCCCGGCGGGCGATCGAGCCGATGCGGCGAAATGCGGAAAGCCAGAAGCAGTTCATCACAAATGCCGGGCATGAGCTGAAGACGCCGCTTGCCATCATTTCCGCGAATGCGGAGGTGCTGGAGATGCTGAACGGGAGGAATGAATGGACCGAAAGCATCCTGAACCAGACCCGCCGGGGAACACAGCTCGTGGACCGGCTGATCGTCATGGCAAAGGCCGGTGAGCGGGAGGAGCTGGTGCTGACGGAGGTGGATCTTTCCGCCGTGACAGAGGAGGCGGCCCTTTCCTTCCGCTCCGTAGCGGAGAAGGACGCGAAGACATTATCCTGTGAGATCGAGAAGGATATCCATGTGCTGGGCGAGGAGAGAATGCTGCGGGAAATCGTGAATATTCTCACGGACAATGCGGTGAAGTACTGCGACCCGGCGGGGAGGATCACGGTGCAGCTCACGAGAAGCAAGGGAACGGTGCGGCTTACGGTGACGAATTCCTATGCAGAGGGAGCCGGCGTGGACTGCAGCCGCTTCTTTGAGCGCTTCTACCGGGCGGACAGCTCCCACAGCCGGAATGCGGCGGCATCGGGCTACGGCATCGGGCTTTCCATGGCGCAGGATCTCACAGCAGCGCTGAAGGGCAGGATTTCCGCCTCCTGCAATGCGAAAAAGGGAGAGATCAGCTTTATCGTCCAGCTGCCGGAGAAGAGTCTGTGATGGACGAAGCGGATTTAGGACGGATGAACGAAAATTCACTACTTCTTATAGAAAATATATGATATAATTCTAACGAATTGCACCATTGCGTCGGAGAACGGGGGTAGGAGCCCGGAGGCAGCGGTGCGGAAATGAAATGTGAGTCTATGCGCGGGAATTCAGGGGCCTGCAGGATAGAACGGAAAAGCCGGCGCAGCCGTCGGCTCTTTTTCCTATGGAGGAGATTCGATATGGTAACGAATGATAAGGGCGCGATTGCGCTGAAGCATGGCGTCATTGAGCGGATGGCGCGTCTGGAGTGGGAAGATAATCTGAATGAGGAGACGATGCGGCAGATCGGTTATGAAATGTCGCCGGGCCCCCATCCGACCTTTCGCTGCTGTGTATACAAGGAGCGCGAGATCCTGAAGTGGCGTGTGCGGCTTTCCAATAATCAGAACGGTGATCCGCATAAGGACATCAGCAACGTGATTCAGGTGATTGATCCGGCCTGTGAGGAGTGCCCGCTGTCCTCCTACTCTGTTACCGACAACTGCCGTCTGTGTCTCGGCAAGGCCTGTCAGAACAGCTGCCGCTTCGGTGCGATCACGATGACTGAGTCGAGAGCGCACATTGATCCGAATAAGTGTAAGGAGTGCGGCATGTGTGCGAATGCCTGCCCGTACGGCGCGATTGCACATCTGATCCGTCCCTGCCGGAAGGCCTGCCCGGTCAATGCCATCAGCTACGATGAGAACGGCATCTGTGTGATCGATGAGAAGAAGTGCGTGCGCTGCGGACAGTGTGTGCACAGCTGTCCGTTCGGTGCCATCGGCACCAAGGTGCAGGTGCTGGATGTGATCCGTGCCATCAAGGCCGGCAAGGAGGTCTATGCGATGTGCGCACCGGCCATCGAGGGTCAGTTCGGTAAGGACATCACCATGGCATCGATCCGGAACACGCTGAAGAAGGTTGGCTTTGCCGATATGGTGGAGGTCGGTCTCGGTGGTGATATGACGGCTGCCTGGGAGTCTGCCGAGTGGTCTGAGGCGCGGCAGGAAGGCAAGAAGATGACCACCTCCTGCTGCCCCGCCTTCATTAACCTGCTGAAGAAGCACTATCCGAAGCAGTTCGAGGAGAATATGTCTGAGACGGTTTCTCCGATGTGTGCGATCTCCCGTTATCTGAAGGCGATGCATCCGGGCTGCGTGACGGTGTTCATCGGACCTTGTATGGCGAAGAAGTCCGAGGCGGCCGAGATGGGCATTGGGGGAAATGCGGATTTCGTTATGACCTTCGGTGAGATGGAAACCATGTTCCGCTCAAAGGATCTGGAGATGGAGCCGGTGGTGGATATTTACCAGGAGGCTTCTATCTGGGGCAAGAGCTTCGCAAGCTCCGGCGGCGTGGCCAATGCCGTGCTGGAGTGCATGAAGGAGAGAGGCGAGGATACCACCGGCATTAAGCTGAGAGCCTGCTCCGGCGGCAAGGAATGTATGACAGCGTTGACGCTTCTCAAGCTCGGAAAGCTCCCCGAGGACTTCATCGAGGGCATGGTCTGCGAGGGCGGCTGTGTAGGCGGCCCGTCCAAGCATAAGACGGAGATCGAGATCAAGAAGGCGCGTCAGACCCTGCTGGATGAGGCGGATGACCGGAAGATTCTCGAGAATCTGAAGAACTATCCGATGGACAAGTTCTCCATGCTGCGGGATGGAAAGATGCATATGGTGGACCTGTAATCAGACAGAGAGAAGGAAGTGCTGATTTCATCAGCATTTCCTTAAAAACTTAC
>CAVAXR010000074.1:3989-7114 GCA_963592375.1 Oribacterium sp.
TCCTTAAACAGTTACCATGATTTCGGCCCGGCAGGCCGGACCTGCGGGAATCCCGAAGCATGATAAGACAAGAAAAAAAGGCGGCTGTTCTTTCGAACAGTCGTCTTTTTTGATGCAGCGGTCTCAGCCCGTTCCGGTGGAGTGATATTTTGCGGCAATGATCAGACGTCCGGCCTTGCAGTCGGCGTTGATCCGGACGGTGAGGTTCCCGGGAAGCGCGGCATTGAGCAGAAGAAAATCTCCGCTTTCCTGCCAGTCGGCATTTTGCAGCAGGGGGTTCTCACGGAGTGCTGCGACCTCCGTGCGGAACTGCGCCTCTGTCAGCGTTTCACCGAGAGAGACCTGTACATTCTCCTCCAGAACGCTGCGGTACTTGTAATATTGATAGCGGGGATTTCCCGCGCCGGCTGCGGGCGCTTCCGGAAAGAGGCTGCGGAGAGTGCTTTCCGTTGCCGGATTGATGTCGTCGAACTGAAGATATTGCCGTGGGCTTCCGGTGGAGGAGCAGTAGGCCGGGAAGGCGCAGAGCAGCAGGCAGAGAAGGATGCCGATGAGCAGCAGCGGACGGCAGAGCCTTTCGGACAGGCGCACGACAGAGGCCTTTTGATAGACCCGGGCGGCTATGCCGAAGAAGGCGTTCAGGAAGGGCAGCAGCAGGCAGAGAAAGGCGAGCTGCAGCGGCAGTGCCTGGGACAGCATGAGCTTCGGGAAGCGCAGCCGGTAGATGAGACAGGGAAGCAGGAAGGCAAGTCCCTCTAAAAGAAGACCTGCGGCGAGATGTCGCCGCAGGGGATCGGAAAAGACTGCTCTTTTCTTCGTGTTTTCTTCCATAATAATTACTGCTCCCAGGGAAGCTCCGGCTTTCCGAAGTGTCCGTAAGCGGATACGAGATTGTAATCCACGTTCCGGAGATCCAGCGCCTTTGTAATGCCCTTCGGGGTCAGATCGTAGTTGTCCAGTACGTACTGCCAGATGGTATTTCTGTCCTGATGCTCGGTGCCGAAGCAGTCCACATAAACGGACACGGGCTCTGCCACACCGATGGCGTAGGCCAGCTGTACCTCGCAGCGGTCTGCCATGCCGGCCTTCACGATGTCGCGGGCAACCTTACGTGCCATATAGGCAGCAGAACGGTCTACCTTGGACGGATCCTTGCCGGAGAAGGCACCGCCGCCATGATGTGCCGCACCGCCGTAGGTATCGGCGATGATCTTGCGGCCGGTGAGACCGGAATCTGCGAAGGAGGAGCCCAGCACGAAGCGGCCGGTGGGGTTCACCAGTACGCGGAAGTCGGTATTGAGCCCCTCTTCTTCAGCGGTTTCCTTCATAATGCCGGTGACAATCTCCCGTACCTCTTCCAGGGAAATGTCTTCGGCGTGCTGGGTGGAGATCAGGAAGGTATCAATGCGGTGGGTATCGTAATCGAAGCTCACCTGGGCCTTGGCATCGGGACGAAGCTTCCGGAAGCCGTCCTTCAGATTAAAGTCGCGGAGCTTCTTCAGTGCGCGGGTGGACAGCACATACGGGATCGGCAGCATTTCCCTGGTCTCGTTGGTGGCATAGCCGAACATCATGCCCTGGTCGCCGGCGCCGTCGTTGTCCACGCCCATGGCGATGTCCGGAGACTGCTTGGAGATCAGCAGGCGAATGTTGTACTTCTCCACCTCGGTGAGGCCGATGTTCCGGAGAATGTCGCGGGTGAGCTTGTCGTAGTCCGGCTCATAATCGCTGGTCACCTCGCCCATGATGGTGATTTCGTAGTCCTTGATGATGGTCTCGGCGGCGATACGGGAATTGGGATCGTGCTGAAGAAGGTCGGTTACGATAGCGTCGGAGATCTGGTCGCAGATCTTATCGGGATGTCCGTTGGACACCTGCTCGGATGAAAAAAGCATAGTTTTCCTTTCTGCTGCGGTGCAGCGCGTAATAAAATAAGAGACTGCCGAGCAAGCCGACAATCTCTGAATATCGTTTCGTCTTATTGCTCGAACAAAGTTCGCTCAGGTTAGCACCTTCCGTAATGGGGTTGCTGCGGTTTCATAGCTCCTATGTAGCTCCGCCGTCTCTGAATAAGTTATGTAATTGTGCGTCAGCTACTATAGCATGTCTTATACTGCTGCGCAAGGGATATTTTAGAAAAATATACTGACACTAGGCAGCTATGAAAAGTTGGGATATAATAGATAGAACTGCGGTTATGTGAATGCCGCATATGAGGGAGGAAAAGCAATGCCCATTAAGGTACAAAATGATTTGCCTGCAAAGCATATTCTGGAGTCTGAAAATATATTTGTCATGGATGAGGCCCGCGCCGATGCGCAGCAGATCCGTCCGCTGAAGATTGCCATTCTGAATCTGATGCCGCTGAAGGAGAATACGGAGCTGGACATCCTCCGGGTACTGTCCAATTTTCCGATCCAGACGGAGATCACACTGATGAAGGTAGCGAGTCATACCTCGACGCATACAGATGCCTCGCATCTCAATAAGTTCTATGTGACGCTGGAGGAGATAGAGGACGAGTATTTTGACGGACTGATCATTACCGGCGCACCGGTGGAGCAGCTTCCCTTTGAGGAGGTGGAGTACTGGCCGGAGCTTTGCCGGATCATGGACTGGTCGAAGACGCATGTTTTTTCCACCTTCCATATCTGTTGGGGTGCCCAGGCGGGACTCTATCATCATTACGGCATTCAAAAGCATTTGCTTCCGAAGAAGCTGTCCGGTGTGTACCGGCATCATGTGCTGCATCGGAAGAAAATGATCATGCGCGGCATGGATGACTACTTCTATGTGCCGCAGTCCCGGCACACGGGCATCGATGAGGCCGCGGTGCGCAGCAATCCGGAGCTCTATGTGGTGGCAGACAGCGAGGAGGCCGGCAGCTATCTGATCCTGGCCTGCTCCTCCCGGCAGATTTTCGTGACGGGGCATTCGGAGTATGACCGCTACGATCTGGACCGTGAGTACAAGCGTGACATGGGAAAGGGGCTGAATCCGGATATCCCGGTAAACTATTATCCTGACGACGACCCGACAAAGACGCCGATCCTGTCCTGGCGCTCCAGCTCGAACTGTACCTATACCAACTGGCTGAACTTTGTCTATCAGGAAACACCCTATGA
>CAVAXR010000075.1:0-1658 GCA_963592375.1 Oribacterium sp.
GTCCCGCCTAAGTGAGGAGATCATCATCTGGAATACCAATGAGTATCGTTTTGTGACAATTTCAGATGCCTATTCCACCGGCTCCAGCATCATGCCGCAGAAGAAGAATCCGGACATCGCCGAGCTGATCCGCGGTAAGACCGGACGCGTATACGGGGCACTGATGAGCCTTCTGACCACAATGAAGGGTCTGCCGCTGGCCTACAACAAGGATATGCAGGAAGACAAGGAAATGGCTTATGATGCCATGGATACGGTGCGGCATTCTGTTGTGCTGATGACCGGAATGCTGAAGTCCATGAAGTGGAACAAGGCGCGCATGGAGGACAGTGCGAAGAACGGCTTCACCAATGCGACGGATGTGGCGGATTATCTGGTACGGAAGGGCGTGCCGTTCCGGACAGCGCATGGAATCGTTGGTGAGCTCGTGCTGCTTTGCGAGCAGAAGGGCTGTGCACTGGATGATCTGTCGCTTGAAGAGTACAGAGGCATCTGCCCGGAGATCGACGAGGACATTTATGAGGCAATTTCCCTCGAGACCTGCGTGAAGAACCGGAAAACCAAAGGTGCCCCTGGACAGGTCGCCGCCGAGGACTAGGCTCCGGCTTTGCCGGAGGCGTCCCGGCGGCGACGAAAAGCCGCGTGAGAGACGGAAGTGAGCTCCGGCTTCGTCATCGATTCAGCTTATCAGGAAGGAGAAAAGCAATGATAAAGGTAGGAATTGTAGGTTCGACAGGTTATGCAGGCGGCGAGCTGGTTCGTCTTCTGCTGCAGAGAGAGGATGTGGAAATCCTTCATTACGGCTCCAGAAGCTATCAGGAGCAGGAATATGTGAAGGCGTTTCCGGCATTTTACGGGCTGATCGAGGAGAAGTGCGAGGACCCGGACATCGCGAAGGCCGCAGAGGACTGCGATGTGATCTTCACCGCAACGCCGCAGGGCTATCTCGGCGGGCTTTTGAAGCCGGAATATCTCGAAAAGTGTAAATTCATTGATCTGTCTGCGGATTACCGCATTAAGGATGTGGCCACCTATGAGAAGTGGTACAAGATCGAGCATAAGTCGCCGGAGCTGCTGTCTGAGGCTGTTTACGGACTGCCGGAGCTGAACCGGGATAAGATTAAGGATGCGCGGCTGATTGCCAATCCGGGCTGCTTCCCGACGGTTTCCTTCCTCAGCATTTACCCGCTGGCAAAGGAGGGGCTGATCGATCCGAATACCATCGTGATCAATGCGCTTTCCGGTACAAGCGGCGCAGGACGCGGTGAAAAGCTGGCCAACCTCTTCTGCGAGGTCAACGAAAGTGTAAAGGCCTACGGCGTGACCGGACACCGTCATACACCGGAGATCGAGCAGCAGCTCAGTGAGGTCTGCGGCAAGCCGGTAATGATCAATTTTACGCCGCATCTGATGCCGATGGAGCGCGGCATTCTGGTGACCGCAACAGCCGATCTCACCGAGAAGCTGAGCGATGAGGAGCTGCAGGCCGTTTATGAGAAGTATTACGATGAGGAGTACTTCGTGCGTGTGCGGAAGCTGCCTGCCTTCCCGGAGACCCGCTTCGTGCGCTGCTCGAATTTTGTCGATGTGGCTGCCAAGGCAGACCCGAGAACCGGCAGAGTCGTGATGATGGGCGCCATGGACAATATGGTGAAGGG
>CAVAXR010000075.1:1706-7105 GCA_963592375.1 Oribacterium sp.
CCAGAACATGAATCTGATGTTCGATCTGGATGAGACCACCGGTCTCGAGCAGCTGCCGACCTGGCTGTAAGGCGGGAGATCGGCTGCCGTGCCGTATGGCATTGTGTCCGCTATTTCGGAAGCTTATGCATAAAAATTCACTAATATGCATAACTTGCAAAAAGAAATGAATTTTTATGCAAGAAAATGCTTGCATTTCTGAAAGGACGGGTGTACTATACCGTCAGCAATGAGGAATTCAGTGTCCGGCCGCTGCCGGGCACATCCATGTATAAGAGGAGTTTAATTATGAGTAATCTGGCACCGAAGAACAATACACAGGGTGAGAAGGTCGTTCTCGCATATTCCGGCGGACTGGATACCACCGCCATCATTCCCTGGCTGAAGGAGAATTTCGGCTATGAGGTTATCTGCTGCTGCGTGGATGTAGGACAGGGCAACGAGCTGGATGGTCTTGCGGAGCGCGCACAGCTTTCCGGCGCAAGCAAGCTGTATATCGAGGACGTTACCGATGATTTCTGCGACAATTATCTGCTTCCCTGCGTACAGGCCAATGCAACCTATGAGAACAAGTATCTGCTCGGTACTTCCATGGCAAGACCGGCCATTGCGAAGCGTCTCGTAGACATTGCCCGCAAGGAGGGCGCAAAGGCCATCTGTCACGGTGCAACCGGCAAGGGCAACGACCAGATCCGTTTCGAGCTTTCCATCAAGGCACTGGCACCGGATCTGGATATCATCGCACCCTGGCGTATGACCGATGTCTGGACCATGCAGTCCCGTGACGATGAGATCAACTACTGCAAGTCCAAGGGCATCAACCTGGCTTTCGGCTCCCATGACAACTCCTACAGCCGTGACAGAAATATCATGCATATTTCTCACGAGGGT
Organism: Oribacterium sp.; assembly: GCA_963592375.1. Lineage (GTDB taxonomy): Bacteria > Bacillota > Clostridia > Lachnospirales > Lachnospiraceae > Oribacterium. The sequence continues at coordinate 2,598 of CAVAXR010000075.1, forward strand.
CTGGAGCTGGAGGATCCCTCCTGCGAGCCGAACTATGATCACATGCTGATGCTTTCCGTAACACCGGAGAAGGCACCGGATAAGGAGACAGAGCTCAGCATTGACTGGGAGGCCGGTGTTCCGGTGGCTCTGAACGGACAGAAGATGAGTGTAAAGGAGATCCTGCTGGAGCTCAACAAGCTCGGCGGCGAGAACGGCATCGGTATCGTAGATATCGTGGAGAACCGTGTGGTCGGCATGAAGAGCCGCGGCGTTTATGAGACTCCCGGCGGAACCATTCTTGTAGAGGCGCATAAGCAGCTGGAGGAGCTCTGTCTGGATCGTCAGACGATGGAGTTCAAGGGCATGGCTTCTGTCAAGTTCTCTCAGGTGGTTTACGAAGGAAAGTGGTTCGACCCGCTGCGTGAGGCACTGCAGGCCTTTATGACCTCCACACAGAAGTATGTGACAGGTACCACTAAGCTGAAGCTGTATAAGGGCAACATCATCAAGGCCGGTACGACCTCACCGTACTCTCTCTACAACGAGTCTCTGGCCTCCTTCACCACCGGCGATCTCTATGATCACCACGACGCATCCGGCTTCATCACACTGTTCGGACTTCCCGAGAAGGTACGTGCGATGAAGATGCAGGAGGTTAAGAAGAACCAGAAGTCACAGTAAAGAGTGACAGGAGACGGACAGAGCTTTGGTTTGGGAAAATGTTGATTTGATCAGCATTTCCGCAGGGCGCTGTTCATCCGGAAATAAGACATTCATGCCGAAGGTTTCACGCCTTCGGCTTCGTTTTAAGCGGGATGGAGGCGGCAGCCGCTGTTCCGGACACGCAAAGGATGGAGGACTGAATATGGCAATGAAGGCTGTGAACGGCGGTGTACTCGCGGCAAAGGGCTTTATGGCAGCGGCGGCAGAGGCCGGCATCAAATACAAGGGCAGAACAGATATGGCAATGATCTTTTCGAAGGAGCCCTGTGTGACGGCCGGAACCTTCACCAGCAATGTCGTAAAGGCGGCACCGGTGGTATGGGATCGGCAGGTGGTGGTTTCCGGTAAACCGGTGCATGCCGTGATCGCCAATTCCGGCATCGCCAATGCCTGCACGGGAAAAGAGGGCATGGACATCTGCGAGGCATCTGCGCAGGCGGTTTCCGAGGCCTTTGACGGCGCGATTTCCGGTGACGGCGTGCTGATCTGCTCCACCGGCGTGATCGGTATGCAAATGCCTTTGGACCGCGTAAAGGATGGCATCCAGAAGCTGGTGGCTGCGCTGGATGATACCGAAGCGGCAGCGGAGGCTGCCAGCCGTGCCATCATGACCACGGATACGAGGAATAAGCAGTTCGCTGTAGCCTTCGATGTGAAGGGCACCGAGGTGCATGTCGGCGGTATGTGCAAGGGCTCCGGCATGATTCACCCGAATATGTGCACCATGCTCTCGTTCCTGACCACCGACTGCGCGATCACAAAGGAGCTGCTGCAGAAGGCATTGTCCGAGGATATCAAGGATACCTACAACATGGTTTCTGTGGACGGCGACACCTCCACCAACGACACCTGCCTGCTGCTGGCAAACGGTGCAGCCGGCAACGCCGTCATTGACACAGAGGACGAGTCCTATGCGGCCTTCTGCAGGGCGCTGCATGCGGTAAATGAGGCCCTGGCCAGAAAAATGGCAGAGGACGGAGAGGGTGCAACCCATCTCTTTGAGGTCAAGGTTGTCGGTGCCGACAATAAGGCTGAGGCGGTGCTGCTGGCGAAGTCGGTGGTTTCCAGCTCCCTCACCAAGGCGGCAATCTATGGACGTGATGCCAACTGGGGCAGAATTCTCGCAGCCATGGGCTACAGCGGCGCGCAGTTTGACCCGGACAAGGTGGACCTTTATTTTGTGAACGATATCGGCAAGATTCTTGTATACAAGCACGGTGTGCCGGTGGATTTTGATGAGGATTATGCCAAGGAAATCCTGTCGCACGCGGAGGTCACAGCATTGATCGAGATGAATGAGGGAGAAGCGCAGGCCACGGCCTGGGGCTGCGACCTGACACATGAATACGTAAACATTAACGCAGATTACAGAAGCTGAGGAAGTATAGATGGAGAATGCAGTATCACAGAAGGTAATGGACAAGGCGGCTGTCCTGGTAGAGGCGCTGCCCTATATTCAGAAGTTCCAGGGCAAGGTCATGGTGGTGAAGTACGGCGGCTCTGCCATGGTGGATGAGGAGCTGAAGCAGCATGTCATGCAGGATGTGGCGCTCCTTAAGCTGGTTGGATTTAAGCCGATCATCGTGCACGGCGGCGGCAAGGAGATCTCCAGATGGATCTCCAAGGTCGGCAAGGAGCCGGAGTTTGTGAACGGACTTCGCGTGACCGATGATGAAACCATGGAAATCGCGGAGATGGTGCTGAATAAGGTGAACAAGAGCCTCGTGCAGCTCATTACCGGCCTCGGTGTGAAGGCCGTCGGCATTTCCGGCAAGGACGGCATGATGCTGAAGTGCGTGAAGAAGTATTCCAACGGACAGGACATCGGCCATGTGGGCTCCATCATTTCCGTGAACACGGAGGTGATCGAGGATCTCCTGAAGGATGACTTCATTCCGATCATCTGCCCGATCGGCTTTGATGAGAAGGGTGACAGCTACAATATCAATGCAGACGATGCGGCATGCTCCATTGCCAGCGCGATGCATGCGGAGAAGCTGGCCTTCCTGACAGACGTGGAGGGCCTGTACCGCGATTTCGAGGACAAGAGCTCGCTGATCACAAGTCTCACGCTGGAGGAGGCTGAGGATCTGATCCATTCCGGTACGCTGGGCGGCGGCATGCTGCCGAAGCTCGGCAACTGCGTGGACGCCATGAAGATGGGCGTGAACCGCGTGCATATTCTGGACGGACGAATGGCGCATTGCCTGCTGCTGGAATTCTTTACCAATAAGGGAATCGGAACCGCAATCAAGAAGGAAGTGGATCCGGTGCTGAACTGAGGAGACAAGCTATGAATTTTATGGATGAGACAATTGTAAAGGGTACAGTGGCAGCGGACCGGATCATCAGAGAGGGCGAGGAGGTTCTTTACAAGACCTATAACCGTTTCCCGGTGGTATTTGACCATGCGGAGGATGTGTATCTCTATGATGTATCCGGCAAAAAGTATCTCGACTTCGGCGCCGGCATTTCCGTGATGGGACTTGGCTACTCCAATGAGCATGTGAAGCAGGCAATGATTGAGCAGATCAACAAGGGACTGCTGCATACCTCCAACCTTTTCTACAATGAACCGGCGGTAGAGGCCGGTGAGAAGCTGCTGGCGATGGCGCAGATGGACAAGGTGTTTTTCACCAACTCCGGCACAGAGGCCATCGAGGGCGCACTGAAGATAGCCCGCCGCTATCAGTACAACAAGAAGGCAGATAAGACAGAGATCATCGCCATGCAGGGCTCCTTCCACGGCCGTTCCATGGGTGCGTTGTCGGTAACCGGAAAGGATCATTACCGGGCTCCCTTCGAGCCGCTGATTCCGGGCGTGCGCTTCGCGACCTACAACGATCTCGATTCCGTGAAGGCGCTGATCAATGAGCACACCGGCGGCATCATTCTTGAGACCATTCAGGGCGAGGGCGGCATCTATCCCGCCACTGAGGAATTCCTGAAGGGCGTGCGGGCTCTCTGCGACGAGCACGATCTTGTGATGATCCTCGACGAGGTGCAGTGCGGCATGGGACGTTCCGGATATATGTTTGCCTGGATGGAGTACGGCGTGAAGCCGGATGTCATCACCATCGCGAAGGCCATCGGAAACGGCGTTCCCATCGGTGCATTCATGGCCTGCGGGGAAGCTGCTTCTGCCATGGTGCCGGGCGATCACGGCTCCACCTTCGGCGGAAATCCCTTCGTCTGCGCGGCAGCCTCTGCCATTCTGGATGTCTTCAAGGAAGCGGATATTCCCGCTAAGGCAAAGGAGATGGGCGGAATTCTCTGGGATGCACTGGAGGAGCTTAAGGCGAAGTATCCGGAGAAGATCAGGGACCACCGCGGCAAGGGTCTGATCCAGGGACTTGAGTTCGCAGAGGATGTGAAGGTTGGCGAGATTGTGAAGAGGGCGCTGCTGGAGCAGCAGCTGGTGCTGATCTCCGCTGAGCACAACACCATTCGTTTCGTACCGCCGCTGGTGATCGAAAAGAAGCACGTTGAGGAGATGGCAGAGCGTCTGACAGCCTGTCTGGAGGAAGCCTGAAGAAGCGCTTGGAATGAATGAGAAAGGGAAGCACGATGCTTCCCTTTTCTTTTTGCGCTCCGCGCCTTATCCGCCACCGGAAAAATCTCATAAAAGCTTCGCCGAGCAAGCTCTGCTTCGCATTTTATGGATTTTTCTGGTGGTGCAAAACAATTACAAAAAAATTCATATTTCCTGTTGACAAACATGGGCTTCACCTGTTAATATACACGAGCGTTGGCCCGGTGGCTCAGATGGTTAGAGCGCCGCCCTGTCACGGCGGAGGTCGTCG
>CAVAXR010000076.1:0-7097 GCA_963592375.1 Oribacterium sp.
GACCAGAGCGATCGTGGAGGAGGCAATCCGCCGTGCCCATGAGGCAAGAAACTTCATCATGGACGGTGTGATGACGGCCGCCATCGCAGAGCCGCGTGCGGAGCTTTCTGCTTATGCTCCGAAGATCATTACCGTGCAGATCAATCCGGACAAGATCGGTGATGTCATCGGTAAGCAGGGCAAGACCATCAACGGCATCATTGAGGAGACCGGCGCAAAGATCGATATCGATGATACCGGTATGGTTTCCATCTCCGGCATTGATATGAATGCGCTGCTCAAGGCAAAGCAGATCGTAGAGTCCATTGTGATGGAGATCGAGCCGGGCATGGTAATTACCGGCAAGGTTGTCGGCATCAAGGACTTCGGTGCCTTCGTACAGCTTGCACCGAACAAGGACGGCATGGTACACATCTCCAAGCTCGCCGACAGAAGAGTTGAGCGTGTAGAGGATGTGGTCAAGCTTGGTGATGAAGTGACCGTGAAGGTACAGGAAGTGGACAAGATGGGCAAGATCCGTCTGACCATGAAGCCTTCCGATCTGGCATAAATAAAACGGTATCGGCACCACATTGCCGCATCGGCTTCCGATGCGCGATGTGGTGCTGAACAATTACGGACAGAAGTACTGAGGAGAATCCTATGAAAATCAGAACCAGATATGCACCGTCGCCGACGGGCAGAATGCATGTGGGAAATCTGCGTACGGCACTCTATGCCTATCTTATTGCGAAGCATGAGGGCGGAGATTTCCTGCTGCGGATCGAGGATACAGACCAGGGCAGACTGGTGGAGGGTGCGGTTGAGCTGATCAACCGTACGCTGGCGGATACCGGACTTACGGCGGACGAGAGCCCCGAGAAGCCGGGCGACTGCGGACCCTACGTGCAGTCAGAGCGTGTGGCCGAAGGCATTTACATGAAGTACGCAGAGCAGCTCGTAAAGGACGGCAAGGCCTATTACTGCTTCTGTACGAAGGAACGTCTCGAGAGCCTGAAGACCACTGTAAACGGTGAGGAGATCATGCATTACGATAAGCATTGTCTTCATCTCTCGCAGGAGGAGGTACAGGAGAAGCTGGCCAGCGGCATTCCCTATGTCATCCGTCAGAACAACCCGACAGAGGGCACCACAACCTTCCACGATGAGCTTTACGGTGACGTGACGGTGGAGAATACGGAGCTTGACGATATGGTGCTGATCAAGTCCGACGGCTACCCGACGTACAATTTTGCAAATGTTGTCGACGACCACCTGATGGGCATCACCCATGTGGTGCGCGGAAACGAGTATCTGTCCTCCAGCCCGAAGTACAATCGTCTCTATGAGGCCTTCGGCTGGGAAATTCCCAAGTATGTGCATTGTCCGCTGATCACGGATGAGAACCACAAGAAGCTCAGCAAGCGCTCCGGTCATGCCTCCTTTGAGGATCTGATTGAGCAGGGCTTTGTGGCTGAGGCGGTGGTGAATTTCGTGACGCTGCTCGGCTGGAGCCCGGAGGACAATCAGGAGATCATGAGCCTGCAGGAGCTGATTGAAAAGTTCGATTATCGCCGTATTTCCAAGTCTCCGGCGGTTTTCGATATGGAGAAGCTTCGCTGGATGAACTCGGAGTACATCAAGGCCATGGACTTTGACGCCTTCTATGAGAGAGCACTGCCGTTTATTCAGGAGACCGTGAAGAAGCCGCTGGATTATAAGCATATCGCCAATATGGTGAAGAGCAGAATCGAGATTTTCCCGGACATCCCGGCGCATATCGATTTCTTTGAGGCGGTTCCGGAATACAGCAGCGAGCTCTATGTGAACAAGAAGTCAAAGACCAATCTGGAGAATTCTCTGACACTTCTCAATGAGGTCTATCCGCTGCTCGCGGCCCAGGAGGATTATTCCAACGATGCCCTTTTTGAAATGCTTTCGGCCTTCGGTAAGGAGAAGGGCTACAAGACCGGCTTCGTGATGTGGCCGATCCGTATCGCCCTCTCCGGAAAGCAGATGACACCGGCCGGTGCCACTGAAATTATGGAGGTTCTCGGCAAGGAGGAGTCTCTGAAGCGGCTGCAGGCGGGAATCGACAAGCTGTCCTGAGCTTGCACTGCAGGAAGCTGGATTCACGAATGGAATGCCGGTAAAATCACAAAAGAAGAAAGGCTCGGGCAATGACTGCCCGGGCCTTTTTTGCGCGAAGCTGATTTTTGAAAAGTATAAATACGAGCTAAAATACAAATTGATGTTGCGAAATTAAAACTGTTGTGATATCATAAACATATATTTCTTTTATGATCAAACCGGTGGTTGCTCATCATCGGAATTCCCCCCAACATCAATCAAAAATATTTATCAGTCTTTTTATACAGGAGGCAGCCATGGCCTTTTCTGAGAACCAGCGGCAGGCCATTATGCACGGCGAAGGACCGGCCATGGTGCTGGCGGGTCCCGGCTCGGGCAAAACCACCGTCATTACGGAGCGTATCCGTTATCTTATCGAGCAGCGAAAGATTCCGCCCGAGCACATACTGGTGATCACCTTTACCCGTGCGGCGGCCGAGGAGATGGAAGGCCGCTTTCAGAAGCTCTGCGCAGAGCCTGCCATGGTCAATTTCGGCACCTTCCATTCGATCTTCTTTCAGATTCTTAAGCTGAATTACAAGTATACCAGCAGGAATATCATCTCTGAGCGGGAGCAGATGCTGACGCTGCGCGGCTTTGCGGAGGCGCTGCAGATAGATATGGAATATGACGCGGACTTCTTCCGGCAGCTGCTGGGGGAAATTGCGTCCTGCAAGGCGATGGAGGCCGCCGGAAAGCTCGAATCCTATCAGTCTGAGCTGCTGGACCCGGCGGTGTTTCAGGAGCTGTACAGGGGCTATCGGCAGTCGCTTCGGGAGCGGCGGCTCATTGACTTTGATGATATGCTCTTTGAAACGCTGCGGCTGTTTCAGAGCCGGCCGCAGGAGCTTCGGACCTGGCAGGAGAGGTATCAATATATTCTTGTTGACGAATTTCAGGATGCCTCGCCGATACAGTATGAAATCGTACGGCTGCTGGCGGAGCCCCGGCGCAACCTGTTTATCGTAGGCGATGATGACCAGAGTATCTACGGCTTTCGCGGTGCCAGACCGGAGCTGATGCTGAATTTTGAAAAGGACTACCCCGGGGCGCGGCGCATTCTGCTTTCCGATAACTTCCGTTCCCACAGCGAGGTGGTAGCCCTTGCCTCCCGCATCATCGGCAACAACCGGGAGCGCTTCGCGAAGGAAATCACGGCACCGAAGGGGCCGGGCGGGCATTGCCGCCTGTATCGGGTAAAGGACAGCCGGGAGGAGTATCTGCTGCTGGCAGAGAGCCTGCGGCTTTTGATCCGGAAGGGAGAGCCGGCTGAGCGGATCGCAGTGCTGTTTCGCACCAATTCCATGGTGCGCCCGCTGCTGCCGGAGCTGATGCGGCGGAGCATCCCCTTCGTGCTGAAGGAAAAGGTGCCGAATCTGTACGAGCATTTCATTGCAGAGGATATTTTTGCCTATTTCCGGCTGGCGATGGGGAACGGAAGCCGCGGCGATCTCCTGCGCATTATGAACCGGCCGCTCCGGTATATCTCACGGAATGCGGTGCAGGGGAGTCCCATACGTTTTCAGGATCTCGAGCGTTACTATCGGAGCAGGGCGGATATGCTCTACCGGATTCGCGAGCTGCGGCAGGATTTCTGTGTACTGCGCAGTCTTCCCACGGAGGCCGCCGTCATTTACCTCCGAAAAAAGGTAGGCTACGAGGATTGGCTGCGGGATTATGCCCGGGAGAACCATACCCCCTTTGAAAGCTACGAGGGAATCCTGAATGAGATCACGGAGGCGGCGGGACGGTATCCGGATAAGGCGGCTTTTTTTCGATTTACGGAGGAGTACAGCGCGAAGCTCACGGAGCTGTCGAAGAAGGAGAAGACACAGAAGGGCGTGCATCTGATGACCTATCACGGAGCGAAGGGACTGGAATTCGATATCGTGCATCTCATCGACTGTGTGGAGGGTGTGACGCCGTACCGGAAGGCACAGACGGATGCCCAGATTGAGGAGGAAAGACGGGAATTTTACGTGGCGGTGACGAGAGCCCGGGCGGAAGTTCACATTTATGTCACAGAGAAGCGATACAGTAAGAGCTGTTTACAGTCAAGATTTGTTGCTGAGGGCCTTTCTGCGGGTCCGGAAAAGCATAGATAAACAGGGGGACGAAGATGGACAGACTGAAGGTTCTGGTGGTGGATGATGAGGACAGAATGCGGAAGCTTCTTTCGGATTTTTTAAAGATCAAGGATTTTGATGTGGTGGAGGCGGCCGATGGAGAAGAGGCCATCGACAGATTCTTTTCGGACAAAGACATTTCCCTGATCATTCTGGATGTTATGATGCCGAAAATGGACGGCTGGGAGGTGCTGAAGACGATCCGGGAGCACTCCAAGGTGCCGGTGATCATGCTGACGGCGCGTTCAGAGGAGACAGACGAGCTGAAGGGCTTCGAATATGGTGCGGACGAATATATTTCGAAGCCGTTTTCGCCGAAAATTCTGGTGGCGAGAGTGGAGGCCATTTTGCGGCGCTCCGGCATGAGCCAGGACGAGATTCTTCGGGTCGGCGGCATTGAGGTGGACAAGTCTGCCCATGCGGTGCGGGTCGGTGAACGGGAGCTGGAGCTTTCCTTTAAGGAGTATGAGCTTTTGCTCTATTTTATCGAAAATAAGGGTATTGCGCTGTCCCGCGAAAAGATCCTCAACAATGTATGGAACTATGATTACTTCGGCGATGCCCGCACGATCGATACCCATGTGAAGAAGCTGCGGGCAAAGCTCGGCGAGAAGGGCGAGTATATCAGAACCGTGTGGGGCATGGGCTACAAGTTTGAGCCGGAGGCCGAGGCATGACGCGGCTTCGGAAGAAGTGGAGATGCTCCATACGCTGGCGCTTTACCTGCATTTTTTTCGGCTTAATGCTGGCGCTTCTGCTGTCCATTATGGGCATCAATACCTTTTTTCTGCAGCGATATTACTCCATGGAAAAGGTCAGCGTTATGGAACAGGCCTATAATTCTATAGACAATATGATCAAGGCGGCCAATCAGGCGGGGCTTACGCTGGACCAGCTGTTTCCCGGCAATTATGATGCGACAGATGCCGCGACCGGGACAGCAGCAACAGAATACATCCGAAGTCTGGTGGAGCGCAGCAACATCAGTGTTGTGGTGATGGATACCCGGACAGACCGGAGCTTTACGGCTTCCTTTGATGACGATTTTATCAAGCGGCGGCTCTATGAATATATCCTGAACGGCGGTGAGACGGAAGACGGCAGAGTGGTGAAGCGTTTTCAGAACTACCGCATCGAGGAAAACATGCGCTACGGAAAGAATTCCGGCGGATACCTCGAGAGCTGGGGCTACTTCAGTGACAACACCACCTGCTTCATCATGTCCATGCCGCTCAGCAGTCTGCATGAATCGGTGTCCTTTTTTAACCGTTTCCTGCTGACCATCGGCAGTGTGGTACTGGTGGCGGGGGCCGTGATCATGTATCTTACCACCCGGAAGATCACGGAACCCATCAATTCTCTGGCGAAGCTGTCGGAGCAGATGGCAACATTGGATTTTTCTGCCCGTTATACGGATAATTCGGAGGACGAGATCGGTACACTGGGGCGCTCCATGAACAGTCTGTCCGAACGGCTTGAGTCTACGATTGCCGAGCTGAAGACAGCCAACAATGAGCTGCAGTCAGACATTGAGAACAAGCGGATGATTGATCAGAAGCGGCAGGAATTTGTCGCGAATGTGAGCCATGAGCTGAAAACGCCGATCGCGCTGATCCAGGGCTATGCCGAGGGGCTGCAGGACGGGCTCTGCGAGGATCCGGAGAGCCGCGACTACTACTGCGGTGTTATTGTGGATGAGGCCAAGAAGATGAACCGGATGGTGCGGCAGCTTCTGAATCTTTCTGCCATTGAACAGGGCAAGGATGCACCGGATTTTTCCCGCTTTAACCTTTCCAAGGTGGTGCGGGGTGTGGTTTCGGCGGCGGATATTCTGGTGAAGCAGAAGGAGGCTTTGGTGGAGCTGGATGTACCGGAGGACCTTTCTGTCTGGGCGGATGAGTTTAAGATTGAGGAGGTAATCACCAATTATCTCAACAATGCCCTGAATCATCTGCAGCAGCCGAATCAGATCAGTATATACACGGAAAATGAGGGAAATGATACGGTGTCCATCCATGTGATGAATACCGGAAAACAGATTCCCGAGGAGGATCTCGGAAAACTCTGGGAGAAATTTTATAAGGTAGACAAGGCGCATACCAGAGCCTATGGCGGTTCGGGACTGGGGCTTTCGATCGTGAAGGCCATCGCAGATGCGCACCATCAGCGCTGCGGCGTGAAAAATACGCGCACCGGCGTGGATTTCTGGTTTACACTGGAGTGTCAGGAAAAGAATTGAGTTGACCGCACAGATCCATGATAAAAAAGACGGCCTTTGCAGTTATGGGCACGCGCGAGCCAGGCTCGCGCGTGCCCATAATGGAAGAGATGTCAGGCTGCGCCTGAGGTCTCCTCTGTCTGAAGTCTTCGTGCCGCTTCGATGATCTCATCACATTGCTGCATCATGTCTTTGGATTGCCTGTAAAAGAATTCACCGGCTCTGGTGAGTTCCACACCATGATTGGTGCGCTCCAGAAGCCGGAGCCCCAATTTCTCCTCAAGAACATCCATCTGACGCATGATTGCTGTAGGTGAAACGTGAAGTGCTGCCGCAGCTTTGTTAAAGCTCTTCAAATCAGCAGCAAGGACGAATGATTTCAAATATTTGCTGTACATAGACTGCCTCCATTTCGCAATAGAGATCAAGTCATCTCCCCCATTTGACTTGAAGAATCAAAAGGTCGACTTAAGATTATCAATAATTTGAGAATACTGTCAATGAAAAATGAAAAATAATCCCTCGAATTATGCTATACTCGAAAGAAACGAACGGGAGGACGGCAGAGAAAGTCCTGCCCATAAAGAACGGGGGAAATGGCCATGAGGTTTACGGAGGAAGAGCTGGAACAGCATATGCTGGAC
>CAVAXR010000077.1:0-7080 GCA_963592375.1 Oribacterium sp.
CTTCAGATCCTTCGCCGTCACCGGCTCATTCTTGGAATTATAAGCCACCACAATGCGGCCGAGACGATCCTTCAGATCCTCCATGTCGTATGCAAGGCAAAGGATTGCCATGATCTCGGATGCCACCGTGATTACGAAATGATCCTCACGCACCACACCATCGCCTCTTCCGCCGAGACCGACCACAATGTTCCGGAGAACACGATCATTCATGTCCAGGCAGCGCTTCCAGTTGATGCGCTTCAGATCAATGTCCAGCTCGTTCCCCTGCTTGATGTGGTTGTCCAGCAGCGCTGCCAGCAGGTTGTTGGCACTGGTAATGGCATGGAAGTCTCCGGTAAAATGCAGGTTCAGATCCTCCATCGGAACCACCTGTGCATAGCCGCCGCCGGCTGCACCGCCCTTAATGCCGAAGCAGGGACCCAGGCTCGGCTCACGAAGTGCACAGGCTGCCTTCACACCGATATGGTTCAATGCGTCACAGAGACCGATGGATGTGGTTGTCTTTCCTTCACCGGCCGGCGTCGGATTGATGGCGGTCACCAGCACCAGCTTTCCGTCCGGGCGGTCCTTCACCTTGTCCCAGAGCTCATTGGAGAGCTTTGCCTTGTATTTCCCGTAAAGCTCAAGATCATCCTCCTGAATGTCATACTTTGCTGCCACATCGCGAATCTTCATCATTTCCGCTTCCTGTGCGATCTGAATATCTGTTTTCATCTGCCTGTCCTCCTGCTTGTTCTCTGCCTGCTTGTTTCTTCTTATGAAAAGAGCTCATCGAACTCTTCCACACTCATTAAAATCCGACGGGGCTTGGTTCCCTCCTCAGGCCCCACAACACCGGCCTCGGCCAGCTGGTCCATGATCCGCGCTGCCCGGTTGAAGCCTATGCGGAATTTCCGCTGCAGCATGCCGATGGATGCCTTTTCCGACTCCACAATGAGGCGGCCGGCCTCCGTGAAAAGCTCGTCCATATCGCTGCCTGCGGCACCTGCACCGGAGCCCGGACTCTCCAGTGTCGACTTGATGCTCTCGTTGTACTCGGCATCTGTATTTTCCTTCAGGAAGTCGACCACCGCCTGCACCTCCTGATCGGACACGAAAGCGCCCTGTACACGTACCGGCTTGGGAATGCCCTGCGGGAAGAAGAGCATATCTCCCTTTCCCAGCAGCTTTTCCGCACCGTTCATATCTATAATGGTGCGCGAGTCCACGCCGGAGGATACCGCAAACGCAATGCGTGACGGTACGTTGGCCTTGATCAGGCCGGTAATGACATTGACCGACGGCCGCTGCGTCGCAATCACAAGATGAATGCCGCAGGCTCTTGCCAGCTGTGCCAGACGGCAGATGGCATCCTCAACCTCCTGGGCGGAAACCATCATAAGATCCGCCAGCTCATCGATGATGATCACGATCTGCGGCAGCTTCTCCGGCTTGTCCTTTTCCGGCACCGAAGGATCCCGGCGCACGGCCTCAACCTTTTCATTGTAGCCCTTCAGGTCCCGGGAGCCGGTCGCTGCAAACTTATTGTAGCGGTCCTGCATCTCAGCCACAGCCCAGTTCAGCGCAGCTGCAGCCTTCTTCGGATCCGTCACCACCGGAATCAGCAGATGCGGGATGCCGTTATAAACCTGCAGCTCCACCACCTTCGGATCCACCATGATCAGCCGGACCTCTTCCGGCTTGTACTTGTAGATGACAGACATGATCAGCGTATTGATCGAAACCGATTTACCGGAGCCGGTCGCACCGGCAATCAGGAGATGCGGCATCTTCGCAATGTCCGTCACCACTGTCTTTCCGGCGATATCCTTACCCACACCGAAGGCAATCCTTGCCTTCATCTCCTGAAATTCCCGGGAGGACAGCACATCGCCGAGATAAACGGTCTGCCCCTTCTTGTTCGGCACCTCAATGCCCACCGCCGACTTGCCCGGAATCGGCGCTTCGATTCGAATGTCCGCCGCCGCAAGCCGCATTTTGATATCATTCGTCAGGGCAACGATCTTCGACACCTTCACGCCCTGCTCCGGCTGCAGCTCATAACGGGTCACCGCCGGTCCCACGGAAACATCGGTCACCGTCACCCCCACGCCGAAGCTCTTCAGCGTCTGCTGCAGCGTGATGGCATTTTTCTCAATTTCCTCCCGCGTGTCCGTATCCTGTACACCGCCCGTCTTCAGCAGCGACAGCGGCGGGAAACGATAGGGGCGTTTCGGCTTCTGCTGCGCTTCAATCTGCTGCTTCACACCGGCATTTTCCGCCTCGCTTGTCGCTTCCGCACGCTTTTTCTCCACGCGCTTCCGGACATCCTCCACATCGGAATCAATGATTTTTCCATTGGAGGTCACGATCCGCCTGGTGCCGTTTCCGGTTTCATCCGCGCGCAGCAGCCGTTCACCGGGCTTTTCCGCAAGCTTTGCCAGAACCTCAGCCGGATCCTCCGGTACTTCCTCGAAATCCTCCGGCAGCTCGGCAGGACCTGCCGTTTCCTCCGGTCTGTTCTCTTCTTTTGTGCCGAAGGCATTTTCCACCGCCGGCATATCCGCCGGGAAAATGTCTTCGGCGGAAGCCTCCTGTTCCTGTGCTGCTTCGTTTGCTGCGCTGCTGCGTGCCTCGTCGGCGGATGCAGTATCCGAAGACTCCGCACAGCTCTCAAGCACGTCAGCTTCTCCCGCCGGCTGCGCCTCATCCGTCAGTCCCAGTTCCGCATCCGAAAATTCCGGCGCCTCTGTCAGGAGGTCTTCTACTGTCCTGTCTTCTGCTGCCGGCAAATCCTCTTTTTTCTGCTCCGGCTCCACCGGACTCCATGCACCGCTGATCCTTCCGGTAAAGGTACTGCTCTGATCCAGAATCTCACGGAAGGTCTCCTTCGCGGATTCCGTACGCTGCTTCGCATGCTCCATCGTCAGAATTTCTGCAGGGACATCCTGTTCCGGACGCTCCTCCGCAGTCTCCTGCCGGCGCTTCAGAAGCTCCGCCTTGGAAATCCGGCCGTCACTGTGCAGACTGTTGAGCGGCAGATCCAGTCCAAGCGTTTCATGTACATCCATCGAACGCACCGCTGTCCGACGGGACTTTCCCGCTGCATCCTTTTCCGAAAGCGGCAGATCCAGCTCCGGCTTCTGCTGCTTTCGGCGTTCCTCTGCCGCCTGCCGACGTTCCTCCCGTACACGCTGCCGCTCATCCCGATAGCTCCGGGCCGAGGCAGAGAGCTGTTCAAAATCCTCCCGGGCACGTTCACCGGCACGTCCCGCCGCAGAGATCGATCCATGCGCCAGCATCCGCATCAGCGGCTTCTCCGTAATGTATACAAGGCAGATCAGCACCGCCACCAGCAAAATCAGCATGGCACCGACCTGACCCACGATATTGTGCAGCACAAGTGCCAGCGCACCGCCCACGACACCGCCGCCCAGCGTTCCCGCCGCACCTTCTTCAAAAAACTCCCAGATCGTCATTCCTTCCACACCGTAACCCGTGCAGAGTGCCAGAATCGAAGAAATGAATATCAGCATAAACAGCGCCGCCGTCATTTTCAGCACAGCGTACGGATTATCTGTATTGGACAGCAGAAAGATTACTGCAAAAAGCAGCACCAGCGGGAAGATATATCCGATGGTGCCGAACAGGCCGAGCTGCAGGCCCCTGAGTGCAGCGCCCACCGGCCCGCAAAGTCCGAAATTGCTGAACAGAAGCAGCATCGCCGCCGCAAAGGTGACAATAATCGCCACCTCATCTCCCATCAGCGGCTCATTCTGCGCCCTTGTCTTCCTGGAGCTTCCCTTTTTTCCTGCAGTCTTTCCGCTGCTTCGTTTATTTTTGCTTCCCTTTGGTCTGGCCATGAAATCCTTCCCTAATATCAAATGTCATTGTTAAACCATGCTAGTATACTCCATTTTCCACATAAAATCTATAAAGAAAAAAGAAAAGTTCGTTCTTTTCTTGGCGTATTTTCAAGCTCCGGCGGCACAAAGCTCCGGCGATAATAAACGACATGTTTGACCTCGTCTTTTATTGGTGATAAAATGATGAAAACGTTTGGGAGGCGTGTATTATGATTAATGTCGCGATCGTAAGCCCCGATCATTCATTGGAGCCAATCGACAAAGTAATTGCCGAACGTGATTTCGGCTGCCAGTTTTACAAATATATTTATCGGAAAATGACCGACATCGACGAAATTTATGCTGACTGCAAGGAAAAGTGCGATGTCATTTTCTTTTCCGGCGAGCTGGGATATCACTATATCAAAACCAAATTCCCGGACATCCGCATTCCCTGTACCTTCACAGCCTATGAGCCCATCGATGTGCTGTCGATTCTGCTGAAATTCCAGATTGAGCATCCGGACATCCGGCTGAACCGGGTATTCTGCGATTTCCTGACCGAAACCAATCACTACATGGATGTGCCGCAGTACCTTCCCGAAGAGGAATGTCCTTATTTCTTTACGGATACGCACTATGACTATAAGCACATTACCGGATTTGCCCAGAAGCTTTGGAATGACGGCAAAATCGACTGCATTCTGTCCCGCTCCATCAACAACCTGCGTCGGCTGGATGAGCTGGGAATTCCCTATTATGCGGTCTTCCCGTCCGAGGAGATGATCATTAAATCGATCCGAAATGCCTTGAACGAGCTGATGCTGAATAAGATCAGCCAGAAGGATGAGCTGAATATCCTGATGCGGCTCCCCTTCTCCGAGGACATCGAGCAGGAGGAGCAGGAATACCGGGAGGCCACGGTCTACAAGCTGCTGACGGACTATCGGAAGAACAATCATCTGAAGTTCAGCATCAAGCAGGGCTTTAATCAGTTTGAAATGCATGCACAGGTGGCAGCCGGCACCACGGATGTGGATTTCCTGCGCCCCGCACTGCTGGAGTTCAAGAAGAAAATCGGTTTTCCGTTCCGCATCGGCGCCGGCATCGGTTCCTCCCAGGAGCGAAGCCGGTACTTCTCCGAGCATGCGCTTCTGGAGGCCAACCGCTACGGCCGCAACGATGCCTTTTTCGTCGGCGAGGAGGGCATCGTTGCCGGTCCGCTCTCTGCAGACACCAAGCTGATCTACAATTATTCCAATGAAAAAGCGCTGCAGTTTGCCCGGGACAACGGCATCAACGAGACCAATATTCTGAAGCTCTGCAGTATGTTCCAGCAGGACGCACAGCAGATTCTCAGCTCCCAGAACATCTCCAAGCTGCTGGGCATCACAACACGCTCCGCCAGCCGTATTCTTGCGAAGCTTCTTGAGCTGAAGCTGGTGGAGCTGACCGAGGACACGCGGCGCCAGCCCGGTCCCGCTCATCAGGGCCGTCCCACGCACTACTACAAATTCTGTCCTGCAGAATTCAAAGCGGCGCTGCTGTAAGGAGCTGCTGATTTTCTCGTTGCGCGCTGCTCATCTCAAAGTCTCGCTATGCTCGACTTTTCGATGTGCCGCTCCGCCTTTTTTCGGAAATTCGCGCCGCTCATCTCAAAGTCTCGCTGTGCTCGACTTTTCGATGTGCCGCTCCGCCTTTTTTCGGAAATTTGCGCCGCTCATCTCAAAGTCTCGCTGTGCTCGACTTTTCGATGTGCCGCTCCGCCTTTTTTCGGAAATTTGCGCCGCTCATCTCAAAGTCTCGCTGTGCTCGACTTTTCGATGTGCCGCTCCGCCTTTTTCGGAAATTTGCGCCGCTCATCTCAAAGTCTCGCTATGCTCGACTTTTCGATGTTTCTGATTACATCATAGCAAAAGAGAGAGGGGACTCCCTTTGGAAGCAAGCTTCCGGGGAGTCCCCTCTCTCTTTTGCTGCGGCGCTAATTTCCTATCACGTTTCTTATCGCTACCGGTGTCCGGTAGTTCCAGCGGTAGATCCGGATGCCGGAACGGGTAGAAGCGGCATTTACGATCTGTCCGTTTCCGATATACATGCCGACATGGTTAATGGTGCCTCTCTTGTTGGCATAGAAGATCAGGTCTCCGGGCCGCATACTGCTGCTGTCCACCTTGACACCGCTTCTCGCCTGGTCTCTCGATACCCGCGGGATGGAAATGCCGAAATGCTTCAGCACCGACTGTGTAAAACCGGAGCAGTCGCAGCCGTTTGTCAGAGACGTGCCGCCCCAGACATACCGGTTGCCGACAAACTGGCAGGCATAGTTCACGACCTGATTCCGGAAAGCCGCCGCTGCATTGGCTGCTTCCACAGCCGGATGATAATCCACTGCCTCCTGCAGTGCGTAGGTCACAGAAACATTATTGTCTCTCGTGGATACGTAAGCGCCCTGCTCGCCGTCCTCATCATCGCCGGTATCCAGCTCCAGCTGCACCCAGCCATCCAGCTGGTTAATGACATTATAGCGCTGATCCTTGGTAATCTTCGTCCAGGCCTGGGCATCGGTCGAAGGCTCAGACCGGACATTCAGCGCATCCGTATTCACAATGGCCATTACCGAGGCATGGCTCACCGCGAGGCTCTCCGCCTCCGCACCGGTCGCCACCAGGTCCTTCCGTACATAGCCGGTGACGCCGCCGGAGCGGATCTTGTACCAGCCGTCCTCCTCCCCGAGAATGCTGGCGCCTGCATAGCCCGGAAATTTGCCGACAATATTGTTGATGCCGTCCTCCTTCGGCGAGGAACGGATATTGACGTAATCCTGCGCCTTAGAAACGCCCAGCACGTCATACATATTCAGCACCTTCTGCCGGAGATCAAGGGACCGCGCCTCATCCAGACCATAGGCGATGGAAACATTTTCCGGAGAAGCAGACATATAACCGCTCTCCGCTCCCTCGATGTTGTCGGTCACCACCTCGATCCAGTCTGCATTTGCCCGGCGCAGCACCTGATACTTCTCCCCCTTTGCCGCAGAGCCGATGGTATTTCCTTCGGCGATCTCCGGAGCCGACCGGATCCGCAGCTTATCGCAGACAACGGTGGCCCGTTCATCCAGCAGACCGTCCACCAGCGCTTCTGCCTCCTCACCGGTCAGAAGATAGCTTGCCGCTACGTAGCCCTCCATACCGCCGGAGCGCACATGCGCCCAGCCCTCGGCGCCCTCCGGATTCAGTTCCAGAATATCCACCGC
>CAVAXR010000078.1:0-7027 GCA_963592375.1 Oribacterium sp.
CTCCAGCTCGCGGCGCAGCTTCTTCAGCTTTTTTTTCGCTTTTTTCAGCTTTTCCGCATTTTTCCTCTTTTTACTCTGCTTCCCCATCATCTATCCTCGAAATGTGGATAACTTTTCGCTATTTTGCGGTTTTACCCACTTTTCCACGAGTTTATCCACAGGTTTTTGCACTTTTACACATAGTTATCAACATGAGTCTAGCATAGTCAGAAGCAGGATTCAAGGAAAGATGACTTTCTGAAATTACGCGATTGTGATGATGTCTGACTTAACGCGGTGCTAAGCAATTACAGAATTCCCTGATACCGTCCCAGGAAGCTGCGCATCCGCTCATTCCCGGAATTGAATACCTCCTCCGGCTTTCCGCTGCAGACAATGACACCGTCCGCCATGAAGATCACCTCATCCGAAATGTCCCGTGCAAAGGTCATTTCATGCGTCACAATCACCATAGCGATATGCAGATCCTTCAGTGAACGGATCACATTCAGCACCTCTCCTGTCAGCTCCGGATCCAGTGCGGAGGTCGGCTCGTCAAAAAAAAGCACCTTCGGGTTCAGAGCCAGTGCCCGGGCAATGGCCACGCGCTGCTGCTGTCCGCCGGACAGCTGGTAGGGATAGTACTTCTCCTTATCCGCAAGTCCCATCTTCTCCAGCAGCTCCCGTCCGATCTTTTCTGCTTCGCTTTTCGGCTTCTTCTGTACATGAATCACCGCATCGATCACATTCTGCAGCACCGTCCAGTGCGGGAACAGATTAAAGTTCTGGAAAACCAGCCCGTAAATGCTTTTCACCTCGCGAATCGTTTTCTTATCGCTGTACACCGCATGACCGCTGCTGTCATTTTTTGCCACTGTCGTGCCATCATAGCTGAGTTCGCCGGCATCCATGGTTTCAAGCAGGGTGGCGCAGCGCAGCAATGTGGATTTTCCGGAACCGGACGGGCCTATGATCGATACGATTTCTCCGTCCCGGACGCTCATGCTGATATCCTTCAGCACCTGGAGCTCACCAAAGCTTTTTTTCAGATTTTTGATTTCAAGTAGATTCATAGCCGCCTCACTTATAATAATCCAGCTTCTTTTCCATGCGCTCCATCAGCCAGGCCACAATGAAATTGAAAACATAGTAGAAAATGCCGGCTGCAATCAGCGGCGTCATCGAGGTCTGACTGGAAGCCAGTGCCTTCGCCGTCGTAAACATTTCCATAACGGAAATAGAAAAGGCCAGCGAGGTATCCTTCACCAGTGTAATGACCTCATTTGTAACTGAGGGAAGAATCCGCTTGATGACCTGCGGAAGGGTAATGCGGAAGAAGCTCTGCAGCTTTGTATATCCCAGAATCTCTGCCGCCTCAGCCTGCCCCACCGGCATGGACTGTATGCCGGAGCGATAGATTTCAGCAAAGTAAGCCGCATAGTTGATGATAAAGCCGATGTAAACGGCACTGTTCCGGTAGGTCGGACTCAGTTTGATCTTAAAAAGGTAATAGGGTCCGTAATAAACCACAAAAAGCTGCAGCATCAGCGGTGTTCCCCTCATGATGGAAATATAAATTTTTGTGAGACTCCTGATCAGCGGGTTCCGGCTCATCCTGCCGAAGGCCACCACAAGTCCCAGCGGCAGTGAAAAAATCAATGTGATCAGAAAAATCTTTATGCTGACACCCAGGCCGCCCAGGAGCTGCAGCAGAATCTGTGATAATGACACGTTTTTACCTCTCTCCTACGATAGTGATCCGCGCTTTGCACATCGCAAAACCCGTGGGATGATAAGCGGCGCAGCCGATGCTGCGCCGTCTCCCTTTCTGTAATGCCTTTCAAGCCTGCATTTTCTCAGCTCAGTGTGAATACACCCGCATCGCCGAACCAGTTCTCTGAAATCTCAGCAACGGTTCCGTCCTCAGCCAGCTCCTTCAGCACGCTCTCCACAGCAGCTGCCAGCTCTGTCTCGCCCTTCTTGAAGCCGATGCCGTACTCCTCCTTGGAAAGCACATCCTCCAGAATCACGAAGTTTTTGCCGGAGGAAGTGATCTGATAGCCGGCTACGATAGAATCCATGCAAACCGCATCACAGGCACCGGATTCAAGATCCATCAGTGCCGTGTTGTAATCGGCTACCTCTGTCACGGATCCAAAGCTCTGGGTCAGCGCCGCATTTTCCTCCTCGTTCAGGGCTGCCAGTCCGGAGGAATCCTTCTGTACTTCTACTGCCTTGCCGGCCAGGTCCGCCGTTCCGGAAATACCGGCATCCGCATTCACAACAAATACCTGCTCATTGGCCATGTACGGACCTACCCAGGTATAACTGTCCTCTCTGCCCTGCATGGTGAAGCCGTTCCAGATGCAGTCAATGTTGCCGCTCTCCAGCTCCATGTCCTTGGAATCCCAGTTGATGGGCTGTGCCACAAATTCAAGTCCCAGCTTCTCGGCAACCGCCTTTGCAAGGTCCAGATCATAGCCGGTATATTCTCCGTCATCTCCCACAAAGCCCATGGGCGGGAATTCCTGATCGAAGCCCACCGTAAACTTACCTGTCGGTGTCTGCACGGCTTCTCCGGCTGCCGCAGTCTCTTTCGCCTCTTCTGCTTCTGCAGCAGCTGTCGTTTCTGCCTCTGCTGCCGTTGTTGCTGCCGCTGTGGACGATGCCGCGGAGCTTCCACAGCCGCTCATGAGACCTGCCGCCATGCACGCTGCCATTCCAAATCCGATTACCTGCTTCTTCATAATATTCTCCTCCTGCCGGTCTTTCCCGGCCGCCAAATCCGTCTTATAGTTCATCACTCTATCATGATAAAGCGATGGTGTCAAGTTCAGCATGCATGGGGATCGCGCGAGCTTGGCTTGCGGGGCCCCATGCATGCTGGAGTGCCATTTTTTCGACATGGGGATCGCGCGAGCTTGGCTCGCGGGGCCCCATGCATGCTGGAGTGCCATTTTTTCGACATGGGGATCCGCGCGAGCTTGGCTTGCGGGGCCCCATGCATGCTGGAGTGCCATTTTTTCGACATGGGGATCCGCGCAAGCTTGGCTTGCGGGGCCCCATATCAAAAACAGGAATGGGCTTTGCCCATTCCTGTCAAATCCGGCGCACCTGTCACTGCGCTGTTGTCTCCGAAGCCTCTGCGCTCTCGGCTTCGCTCTCCTCAGTCACCTGCACCTGTGACTCAAGATAAGTAAGCACCGCGTCATTCACGGCTTCATTTTCCACCTTCTCCTGTCCGTACTCCTCGATCAGAGACTCCTTGGTATATTCTGTACCGGCCATGGTGGACAGACTCTCTGCCAATGCATCCATTGTTTCATCATTCGCCACAATGCCCTGCTCCTCTGCGATCTTCTGAATCACAAAGTACTGCTGTGCATAGTTCTCTCCTTCGCTGGCCATTTCTTCCCTGAACTCAGACACGCTCATGCCGTACATATTCAGAAGATCCGCCACGCTCATGCCGTAGGTCTTTACCATCTGCACATTGGAATAGATCACGAAATCCTCACCATACTTCTTCATCTCATCGGAAAGCGCAAATGTGGACTGCTCTACCAGTGCCTCCAGTGCCTCCTGCTGTATATTGTAGTGATAGTTATAATCATAGCTGGCCTGAATCAGTGCTTTCTGGGCCTCACGGAATGCCTCCACTGTCGTTGCTGTTGTGCCTTCATAGCTCTGCACCCATGCATCTGTCAGCTCCGGTGTCCGCTTAACCGCATTGACGGTCACGGCAAATTCCGCATCCTTTCCCTGCAGATCCTCTGCCTGATAATCCTCCGGGAAGGTCACCTTCACTGTCACCTTGTCCCCGGCACTTGCGCCCACCAGCTGATCCTCGAAGCCATCGATAAAGCTGCCGGAGCCGAGCTTCAGGTCATAGCCCTCTGCAGAGCCGCCGTCAAATTCCTCTCCGTCAATGCTTCCCACATAGTCGATATTCACAGTATCGTCCAGCTTAGCCGACTCAGAAACCTCTTCCATGTTCTGTGACAGCAGATACGCAATCTGATTTTCCAGTGTCTCGTCATCCACCGTAGATGCCGGCTCTGAGCTTACACTAAGACTGCTGAGCGCCGGCATCGTCACGGTACCCATATCTGCCAAGGCAGGTGCTGTCGGCTCCTCAATCGCTTCCAGCTCCTGCACCTCCGGATCATCTGCAGAAACCGTTTCAGCCGCCGCAGTCGTTTCCTCTGCCGCTGCCGTAGTCTCTGTGCTCTCCTTCTTGCCGCAGCCTGCCGCCAGTGCCGCTGCGGTCAGCAGTGCCGCCGCCAGATAAAGCTTTCTTTTCTTCATAATTTGTTTTCTCCTCTTTAAAGCACGCGTTCCTTCCGCCTGCTACTACGCACAGACCGGCGAAGTCTTTCCCGACTCCGCCGGTCCTCCCATACATTTCTGCCGTTACTCCTTACGGATTAAATGCTTTAAACGCTCTGTAGGTATAATATACATCCAGCTTAGAGGTTATCTCAAAGGGCGCATGCATGCAAAGCACAGCCACTCCCAGATCCACAGTATCCACATCCATATTTCCCATGAAATGCGCAATGGTTCCTCCGCCGCCCTCGTCTACCTTACCGAGTTCGCCGATCTGCCACATGATATCCGCATCCTCCATATAGCGGATAATCTGCTGCATGGTCTCGGCAGAAGCATCATTGGAGCCGGACTTGCCGCGGCTTCCGGTATACTTCGTAAATACCGGACCATGATTCAGATACGATGCATTCCGCTTCTCATATACATCCGCAAAGGTCGGATCAAAGGCTGCATTCACATCTGCAGAGAGACAGATAGAATTCCGCAGTACATCCCGGACGCGCTCGCCCTCACACTCTACCAGATCCTCCATATAGTGCAGCAGTGCATCGGATGCCATGCCGGTATTTCCCTCGGAGCCAATCTCCTCCTTATCGGTCAGCAGAGTCACTGTCGTATGCTGCGGCTTTACGGTTTCCAGCTCAGCCATGACAGCAGTGTACGCACAAACCTTATCATCCTGTCCGTAGGCACCGATCATGCTGCGGTCCAGTCCCACATCCACGGCCTTCTGTGCCGGCACCATGGTAAGCTCAGCCCGCAGAAAATCCTTCTCAGTCATGCCGTACTTCTCATGCAGGATGGAAAGCATCTTCAGCTTGAAGGCCTCCTTCACCTCCGGATCCGCAATCGGTGTAGATCCCAGAAGAATATTCAGCTCCTCCCCGCGGAGTCCCTCCCGGAGCGGACGATCATTCTGCTTTGCCGAAAGATGCGGCAGAAGATCTGTCACCAGAAATACCGGATCCCCCTCATGCTCACCGAGCTCCAGATCCACATGACTGCCGTCATGGAACATCACTCTTCCATGCAGTGCCAGCGGCGTCACACCCCACTGATACTTGCGAATGCCACCGTAGTAGTGCGTCTTCAGATAGCTCAGCTCATCCTGCTCATAGAGCGGATTCGGCTTGATATCCAGTCTCGGAGAATCAATATGTGCAATATTGAAATGCACTCCCTCTGCGAGAGATTTCTCTCCGAAGGTGGTCAGGATAATGTTTTTTCCTCTGTTGATGAAGTAAACCTTGTCTCCCGGGCGATACTTCATACCGCGCACGAAGGCACGATATCCGGCCTTTTTGGCCAGCTCCTCCGTATAACGGACACATTCCCGCTCGATCTTTGAGTGATCCAGAAATTCCTTGTAGCCTTCAGCAAACTTTTCAGCTTTTTCCACATCCTCCGGATGCTCCATGCCGATATTTTTGAAGCTGAAGCAAAGCTGCTCCTCCAGCTTCTGACCTTCTGTCTTTGACATAATACTTTACCCCTTTCTTGGCTTATTATGAAACTTACTCTACTGTGCCGATCTCACTGAGCGGCCAGTACTTCACATAGACCTTCGCAATCATTTTCCCGCGCTTTACGAAATTGTTTTCACCCCAGTAACGTGCGTCCGCGGAGTTGTTCCGGTTGTCTCCCAGCATATAATAGCAGCCCTCCGGCACCGTGACATCCACCTCCGGGAACTGCTCGCCATCACAGAGCATCGGTTCCGGAAGATACAGCTCCTCCTTCTCCTCGCCGTTCACGTAGAGCGTTCCGATCGGCACCTTACCGCTTTCCGAGCGAACATTCAGCTTGCTGATCTCGGAAACATCCGCCTCGCCGGTCTTTTTGATTTCAATATGGTCGCCCGGCATGCCGATCACCCGTTTTACATAGTAGATCACCGAATTCCTGCTGTCCGCACGTCCGCAGGCGGGACACACGCCGTCCTCCGTTTCCCGGTACTGCGCACCGCACCCTCTGCAGGTATAACCATAAACGAAAATAGCCACATCATCCCGTTCCACTTCTCCGAAGGTATAGTTGAGACGCGATCCAAACACCCGGCTGTGAGACATAATGGTGTTCTCCATGGATCCAGTGGGGATGGTCGAGTTGGCAATGATGAAATTGTTGAGAAGGAAAGCTGCAATGGCAGCCACCGCAAGAATCTTCACCCACTCCAGCAGCTCTGCCACAAACCCGCTGTGCGGCTTCTTTTTCTTCCTTTCCCGAGGTGCCGATGACTCCGGCCGCCGCTTTCCTGCTGCACCGCTTCCTTCACCGGCCAGCGGATTGTTCAGTTCATTCATATCATTCTGCCTCCCGTTACGACATTGTCATCTGCTATCATAACATAGAATCCCGTTTTCGTCTGTGAAATCATGGTGACGTTTTATTTTCCGTCCCAGCCTGCTTTTCCTTCTTTTCCTTCTCCGCCTTCGCCTTTGCTTCCTTGCTTTCGTAAGCTGCTGCCCGGTCGATCTGCCCCAGCTTCTGCATCAGCACAGATTTTTTCTCGATTTCTTCTCTCTCGTACTCTCTGCCGTAGGTTTCGGATAATGTCTTCGCGCCGGAGAACAGATTGGTACCCAGACCAAGACGCTCTCCCGGAATCTCAACCCCCATTGCCGCCAGCGTCGTAGGAAAATTGTCAAAGGTCGTATAATCCCGATAGCCCGTGCTTCGGTTTTCCGCTGCCGCATTAATATACGCGGTATAGACC
>CAVAXR010000079.1:0-6771 GCA_963592375.1 Oribacterium sp.
AGCTCTGCTCCGCATTTTATGGATTTTTCTGGTGGTGCAAAACAATTACAAATGATGTTATAACTCGTATGAATAAAAAGTTTCTCGACACCCTTGAAAAGGGAATACTGAGAGACTATACTAGGTGCATTCAGGAAGTTTCCGCGGGAAGCATCCATACAATGATAAAAAATTTCAGGAAGAAGGTCAAAAAATGGCAAAGAAGGATCTGGATTGGTCCAATATCGGATTCAATTATCATGTAACAGACAAGAGATATGTTTCCAACTATAAGGATGGCAAGTGGGATGAGGGCGCGCTGACAAGCGATTCCAATGTGGTGCTGAATGAGTCGGCCGGCATTCTGCAGTACTGCCAGCAGGTATTTGAGGGCATGAAGGCCTATACCTGGGAAGACGGCAGCATTGTATGCTTCCGCCCGGACTTAAACGCTGATCGTATTTATGAGTCTGCACAGAGACTGGAAATGCCGCCGTTCCCGAAGGAGCAGTTCCTGGAGGCAATTGACGCTACAGTTCTGGCAAATGAGGACTGGGTTCCGCCCTACGGCTCCGGTGCCAGCCTTTATCTTCGTCCCTATGAGTTCGCTACCGGTCCGGTGATCGGTGTCAAGCCGGCTGATGAGTATCAGTTCCGTGTATTCGCAACACCGGTTGGCCCGTACTACAAGGGCGGTGCAACACCGGTGGCACTGCAGGTATCGGATTTTGACCGTGCGGCACCTCACGGAACCGGAAGTGTAAAGGCAGGCCTGAACTATGCCATGAGCTTGCATGCTTCTGTTCTGGCACATTCCCAGGGCTTTGCAGAGAATCTGTACCTGGATGCAGCCACCAGAACCTATGTGGAGGAGACCGGCGGCTCCAACACCATCTTCGTAGACGAGCAGGGACATCTGGTGGTACCGAAGTCCAACTCGATCCTCCCGTCCATCACAAGACGTTCCATCGTTTATGTGGCTGAGCACTATCTCCACCTGACCGTGGATGAGCGTCCGGTGAAGTACGAGGAGCTTCCGTCCTTCAAGGAGTGCGGCCTCTGCGGTACCGCTGCCGTGATCTCACCGGTCGGCAAGATCGTGAACCACGACGAGACCATCGCGTTCCCGAGCGGCATGGAGCATGCCGGTGAGGTGATCGGTGAGCTCTACAATACACTGACCGGCATCCAGAACGGCAAGATCGCCGCACCGGAGGGCTGGATCAGAGTGATTAAATAACATCAAGCCCGGGGCAGCGATAGCTTGGCTATCGGGGCCCCGGGCTTGATGCCTTAGCGGCGAGCGTATAAAAGCTTTGCGGCAGCAAAGCTTCATTGTGAATGCGGGGCAGCGATAGCTTGGCTATCGGGGCCCCGGGCTTGATGCCTTAGCGGAAAGGGCGGTGTCTCCAACGGAGACACCGCCCTTTGCTGTTTCGTTCTTTCTTTACTGTACCTTGATGAGCTCTGCGGTATTTACAGCGCGCTCGACCATTTCGTCGATCTCGGGCAGGAGATTCTTCTCGTGCTCACGGATGGGCTCCGGTGCCGGCTTCGTTACCGGGTGCTTTGCCACGAAGATGGTGCAGCAGTCCTCGAAGGGCTCGATGGAGGTTTCATAGGTGCCGATCTTCTGGGAAATGTTAACGATTTCCTGCTTGTCGAAGGCAATGACCGGACGGTAAACCGGCAGCGTGCATACCTCGTTGGTGCAGACCAGACTCTGCATGGTCTGGCTGGCCACCTGACCGATGGATTCGCCGGTGATGAGGCCGATACAGCCGCGCTTTTTCGCGATGGCTTCGGCAATCCGCATCATGTAGCGGCGCATAATGATGGTCAGCTCCTCGTGCGGGCATTTCTCATAGATGGCGAGCTGAATCTCGGTGAAGTTAACCACATGAAGGGCGATGGGGCCGGAATAGCGGGAAACCTCCTTTGCGAGGTCCACCACCTTCTGCTTGGCACGCTCTGAGGTATAGGGTGGTGCATGGAAGTAGGTTGCTTCGATGACGGCGCCGCGCTTAGCGATCATGTAGCCGGCCACCGGAGAGTCAATGCCGCCGGAAAGCAGAAGCATGGCCTTGCCATTGGTGCCGAGGGGCATGCCGCCGGCGCCGGGCAGTGTCTCGGAGAAGATGTTGATGAACTGACGGATTTCTACGCTGAGACGCACATCCGGCGTGTGGACATCGACTGAGGTCTCGGGAAATGTCGTCAGGATCTGATAACCGAGCTCGGCGTCCACTTCATTGGAATTCATCGGGAAGGTCTTGTCTGCACGGCGGGTCTGCACCTTGAAGGTACACTTGCGGTTGCCGTAAACCGCCTGCCAGTATTCCCGCACCTTTGCAGCCAGCACCTCGAAGTCGCCGGTGTTGGGGATCTGCACCATGGGGCTGATGCCGACGATGCCGAAAACATGCTGCAGGGCATCGACGGTCTCGTCATAATCGTAATGGTCGGATTTGACGGTAACATAGATGCGGCCCCGTTCGCGGGTAACGCTGAATTCGCCCTCGGCATGCTTCAGCTTCATGCGGATATCATGCACCAGTGCGTCCTCGAAGACGTAGCGGTTCTTGCCCTTGGTGCCGATTTCGGCATACTTGATTAGAAAACTCTGATACTGCATAGAACTCCTTTACATACAAAGAGAAGTGCATGTGTTTGCTTACATGCACTTCTGTCTCTTGTGAATCCTGATGATTTAGGCTACAATGATTACTCGCCGATGATATACGGCTTCAGTGTGGTCAGAATCTCATCCATGCGATTTGCATCTGCGTGAATGTTGAGGTCGATGGGCTTGGAAAGATCCAGGGAGAAGATTCCCATAATGGATTTGGCATCGATGACATAACGGCCGGATACAAGGTCAAAGTCAACGTCAGTGAATCTTACAAGATCATTGACGAAGGACTTTACTTTATCGATAGAGTTCAGTGAGATACGTACTGTTTTCACGGTTAATCCTCCTTTGAATTTTGATTTGATTATAATTTATCATATCCAAAATCAAAGTCAAGGGCTGCCGGACAGTTGACAGAAGTTTTACGGGAGAGTGGGAGAAGCTATGAATTTTGAGAATCTGAAGGTGGCAATGCATAACCTGGGATGCAAGGTGAATTCCTATGAGGCGGAGGCCATGGTCAACGAGCTCAGGGAGGCCGGTGCGGAGATTGTCCCATGGGAGGAGCTCGCCGACATTTACATCATCAACACCTGCTCGGTGACGAATATCGCAGACCGGAAATCGAGGCAGATGCTCCATAAGGCGAAGGTGAAGAATCCGGACGGCATTGTTATCGGCGTGGGCTGCTACGTGCAGGCGAAGGCAGAGGAGCTCCGGAAGGACAGCGCTGTGGATATTCTGGTGGGCAATAACCGGAAGGGCAGCATCGTGGAGGTGATCCGGGAGTATCTGCGGGCACGGGAAGAGAATGACTCTCTCAGCTATGTGCCGGATATCCGCTCGGAGACCGGCTATGAGGAGCTGAATGCCGGCGAGATCACAGATCACCAGAGGGCCTTCCTGAAGGTGCAGGACGGCTGCAATCAGTTCTGCAGCTACTGCATTATTCCCTTCGTGCGGGGACGGATTCGGAGCCGCTCTATGGAGGATACGCTGCGGGAGGTCAGAGGACTGGCAGAGAAGGGCTATCATGAAATCGTGCTGACGGGCATTCATCTCTCGTCCTACGGACTGGATTTTGAAAATCAGAATTATGAATATGCCATGAATCATGAGATTCCGTCGGAGCAGCTGCTGCAGCTGATCGAAAACGTGGCGGCGGTGCCGGGAATTGAGCGGGTGCGGCTCGGCAGTCTGGAGCCCCGGATCATTACAAAGGCCTTTACGGCGCGGATTGCGCAGATTCCGGAGCTCTGCCCGCATTTCCATCTGTCTCTGCAGAGCGGCTGCGACCGGACACTGAAGGCCATGAACCGGCACTATGATACGGCGGCCTTCCGGGAGAGCGTGCGGCTTCTTCGGGAGGCGTATCCGGATGCGGCAATCACGACGGACGTGATCGTGGGCTTTCCCGGAGAAACGGAGGAGGACTTTGCGGCTTCCTATCGCTTCATCGAGGAAATCGGCTTCTATGAGCTGCATGTCTTTAAGTATTCCCGGCGGCAGGGAACCGTGGCAGACCGGATGCCGAACCAGCTGACGGATCGGGAGAAGTCCGGACGCTCGGAGCAGCTGATCCGTCTTGACCGGGAGAAGTCAGCCGCTTTCCGTGCGCGCTTTCTGAACCGGACCGAACCGGTGCTGATGGAGGAAATTGTTTCCTATGAAGGAAGGGAATACCTGACGGGCTTCAGCCGGACCTATGTGAAGTACCTGGTGCCTTTCGAGAACCGTGCGGCGGCTCTCGGTAAAATCGGCGAAATTCTGGAGGTGCGGGGCAAAAAAATCTGTGATACTTATGTACTTGCGGAGACCCCGGAAATGGTATAAACTAAATTGAGTTATTAAAAGGACGTGACGGCATGAATAATGATTTTACCAATACGCAGATCATCAGACCGATGCAGGATACCAGCCTGAATGTGACGGAGGTTCTGAAGCGGGTTTATGAGGCACTGACGGAAAAGGGCTACAATCCGATCAACCAGATTGTGGGTTACATTATGTCAGGAGATCCCACCTACATTACGAGTCATAAGGGGGCGAGAAGCCTGATTATGAAGGTGGAACGGGATGAGATTCTGGAGGAGCTGATGCGCACCTACGTGGAGTCAAAGCTGAGTAAATGAAATTTTGCGGGTCCGTCCGGGGTAAAACCCAGATGGACCTTTTATTATCGGGCGGGAGTGCAGAAGTCTGCATCAGGCAAACTTCGGAACGAACTGACAGCTTTCCGAAGGAAAGCTGCTCGCGGAGCAAGATGAATCCCGGCGTAAGCCGGGCTTTTAAAGGGTGAAACGCACTATGCGCATTATGGGATTGGATTACGGATCACGGACGGTGGGCGTTGCCCTGACGGATCCGACCGGGCTGATCGCACAGCCCCTCTGTACTCTGACGCGGGACCGGGAATCAAAGCTTCGGAAAACGCTGCAGGAGATCGAAAAAATGGTTTCGGAATATCAGGTCGAACGGATTATTCTGGGACTTCCTTTTAATATGGATGATTCCGAGGGAGAACGGGCGGAAAAGACACGCGAATTCCGGGAAAAGCTTGCACAGCGGGTATCGGTGCCGATTGAGTTTATGGACGAACGGCTTACCACGATGGAGGCGCAGGAAATTCTGGATGAAAGCGGCATACCGCGTTCGGAGCAGAAACGGGTCATTGACCAGGTAGCAGCACAGCTGATACTTGAAGCGTTTATGAATAAGTAAAAGTTAGAAGATTGGAGAAACTATGGCAGAGAGCAGCAGAATCAGAATGGTATCAGAGGACGGAAGTCTGGAGCTGGAGATCCTTGAGGAGACAACAGTGGCCGGCGTGAATTATATTCTGGTTACGGATGCCCCTGAGGGCGAGGATGGCGAGTGCTATGTGATGAAGGATGTGTCAGGCCCTTATGATGAAGAGGCTGACTATGAGTTCGCCACCGCAGAGGAATCTGATGCAATCATGGATGTCTTCTCCAAGCTTCTGGAAGGAGAAGGTATCACGATTGAGAAATAATCATCATTATCGGAATACGGCAGGCAGTGCGAAGGAAGCTGCCAGAGAAGCCGCACAGGAGCAGGCAAAGGAAAATGCCCGTGAGAACAATCGGGGAAAACGGGCACAGCGGGAGACCTCCGCAGAGGGTGAACGGCGCGGAAGAAGCGGTGAAGGGCGGCCGGGCACTGCCCGCAGAAGACGTCCGGAAGGCAGAAAGCCCAGGACAGAGGCGGCAGCCGCTGTGTCGGTGCAGCCGGCATTGGTACCGGAGGCAATTGTGGAGAGCCCGGCAGCGGATGCGGTACACGTGAAAACAAGACAG
This sequence comes from Oribacterium sp., assembly GCA_963592375.1. Taxonomy (GTDB): domain Bacteria; phylum Bacillota; class Clostridia; order Lachnospirales; family Lachnospiraceae; genus Oribacterium. Next base: position 5,929 of record CAVAXR010000079.1, read on the forward strand.
CATAGGAGTACAGTTGAGAAAATGAAGCAGAACGGCAGTGTCAGAATTATTCCGCTGGGCGGACTTGACCAGATCGGCATGAACATAACGGCCATTGAGACGGACGAGAGCATTATCGTGATCGACTGCGGTCTGGCGTTCCCTTCCGATGATATGCTGGGCATCGATCTGGTGATCCCGGACATCAGCTATCTGAAGGACAACATCAGCAAGGTGAAGGGCTTCGTCATCACCCACGGACATGAGGATCATATCGGGGCGCTTCCCTATGTGCTGCAGCAGATCAATGTGCCGGTTTACGGTACGAAGCTGACGATTGCGCTGATCCAGGGCAAGCTCGTGGAGAAGGGCATCGACAAGCTGGTACGCACCAAGGTGATGAAGTTCGGCTCGGTGATCAACTTCGGCGACATCAAGGTGGAGTTTGTGAAGACCAACCACTCCATTCAGGATGCGGCGGCGCTGGCGATTCATACGCCGGCGGGTGTGATCGTGCATACCGGCGACTTCAAGGTGGACTATACACCGGTATTCGGTGATCCCATCGATCTGCAGCGTTTCGCAGAGCTGGGCAAGAACGGCGTGCTGGCCATGCTGTCGGATTCCACGAATGCCACAAAGTCTGGTTCGACGATGTCCGAGCGGACAGTAGGACGGACCTTCGATCTGATTTTTGCGGAGCATAAGCATAACCGGATCCTGGTGGCAACCTTTGCTTCGAATGTAGATCGTGTGCAGCAGATCATCAATACGGCGGCTCGCTATGGCCGGAAGGTTGTGGTCGAGGGCCGTTCCATGGTCAATGTTATCCGGGTGGCTTCGGAGATTGGCTATATCAGTATT
>CAVAXR010000080.1:0-6768 GCA_963592375.1 Oribacterium sp.
GATTAGATCCATGAGACACGCAATTGTTAATATGCCGCTTCGTTCAATCAGAATTTCTTTCATTTCACCTTCATGCGTCGCCTGTACTACTGTCCGTCGGCTCCGGCGTCTCCTCCAGCTGCAGATCAAGCCCGGCAAAAAGCTCGCCGAGGGAGCAGCTGAGGTGCTCCGAGGGCTTCGTCGGCACGCTGAAATCCAGCAGCATAAGCTCCGGATTCTTCTCTACCTTCTCGATCAGACGGCCGGTATTGACCGCATCGTCCAGCCCGTCATGAAAACGCCCCTCTGCCTTGATATCGGCCCGCAGCAGCGCCTCCTCCAGCCCGATCGGCCGATGCAGCGAAAAACGTTTCGAAAAGACGGCCTGATAATCCACCCATCGTTCGCTCTCCATAAACGAGAGGATGCGGGGATCCGTTATCTCCTTCGCACGGATCTCATGCGAGAGCTGGTACCAGTCCGCGTCACTCCAGGCATAAATCCTGTACTCCCGCTCGCCGATCCAGTCCAGCAGCTGCACCAAAGCCCTCTCCAGCTTCGGGGCTTTTCGCACCTGACTGTTCCGGATACCCGTCAGATTCTGTATGTTCGGATCGATCACCCCGTGCTCCGGATGCACATACTGCATCTGTGTTCCGATTTCATGAAAATCCTCATCCAACAGTACCGCTCCCATCTGAATTATCTCATGGCCGTATCGATAATTTTTTCCACGATAGTCCCGCGGCACCATACACATTTCCAAATCAATCACCAAAAGATCCATCTGCCCTGCTTTCATCATTCTACTTTTTCAGTATTGCCAGTGCTTCCCGAATATTCCTTACCGGCAGAATCTCCACGCCCCGGTTTCGAAGAGACGCAAACTTCTCCGCATGGTAAGCCGGCATCACGATCTTGTGGAAGCCGAGACGCACGGCCTCCTCGATCCGCTGTTCCGCATTGGAAACGGCACGAACCTCACCGGCCAGTCCCACTTCACCGAAGATCATGGCATCCTCCGGCAGCTGAATGTTCCGGCAGCTGGAAACCAGTGCCAGTATGATCGCGAGATCCGAGGCAGGTTCAGAAATCCGCAGTCCGCCCGCAATGTTGAGATATGCGTCATACCGCGACATTTCCAGACCGATCCGCCGCTCTATAATCGCCAGCAGCAGGTTCATGCGGTTGTAATCGACACCGTTGGCCGTGCGTCTGGGCAAGCCGAAGCTCGTAGGCACCGCCAGACCCTGAATCTCGATCAGCAGGGGACGTGTCCCCTCCATGCCGCAGGTCACCACCGAACCGGATGCGCCGGCAGGACGCCCGGACAGCAGCAGTTCAGACGGATTCAGCACCTCCTTCAGACCCGCACTGCTCATTTCGAATACCGCAATCTCATTGGTGGAGCCAAAACGATTCTTCTGGCCATGGAGGATGCGGAGGCTTCCGCTGCTCTCACCTTCAAAGTACAGCACCGCATCCACCATGTGCTCCAGCACCTTGGGTCCGGCAACATTTCCATCCTTCGTCACATGCCCGACAATAAAGATGGCAATGCCGTTCTCCTTTGCCGCCCGCAGCAGCGCGGCCGCAGACTCCCGCACCTGACTGACCGAGCCCGGCGCGGCCGTCACCGCTTCTGTGGACATGGTCTGAATCGAGTCGATCACCACAAAGTCCGGCTTCTCCGCCGCCAGGGTCTCCAGTATATTTTCAATACTGGTCTCACAGAGGAAACGGAGCTCGCCGCGAATTTCCGCAATGCGCTGTGCCCGCAGCTTGATCTGCTTGAGACTTTCCTCACCGGACACATAGAGGACGGACTTGCCGCTCTCTGCACTCAGATTCCGCGCCACCTCCAGAAGAATCGTGGACTTGCCGATGCCGGGGTCGCCGCCCAGCAGCACAAGCGATCCCACCACGATGCCGCCACCCAGCACGCGGTCCAGCTCCCGGAAGCCGGTGGACATGCGATCCTCCTGCTCCAGTGCGATCTCGTCGATTTTCACCGGGCGGGTGCGCTGCCCCCGTCCGCCGGACGCGGAAAAACCGGAAGCAAAAGAGGAGCTGGCTTTCTTCACCGGCTCCTCCACAAAGCTGTTCCACGTGCGACAGGAAGGGCACTGCCCCAGCCACTTTGCAGACTCATATCCGCATTCCTTACAGAAGTACCGGGTTGTGCTTTTCGCCATTACTTTCTCCTTCTCGTCACAAACTTTATTTTTTCACCGAACGGATCCAGTGTAATCCGGACCGCACAGTCTCTCGTGATATTTCCGCCGAGGATCTCCTCCGCCAGCGGATCTTCAATATATTTCTGAATGGCTCTCCGCAGCGGACGTGCGCCCATCTTCGGATCATAGCCCTTCTCCGCCAGGAAATCCCCCGCCTTCTCATCCATAGAGAGCCGGATTTCCAGCTCTGTCCGCGCCCGCTTCACAAGCTCCTGCATCATGATGCCGGCAATGACACGGATATTTTCCTTTGTGATCGGATGGAACACAATGATCTCATCAATACGGTTCAGGAATTCCGGCTTAAACAGCCGCTTCACTTCCTCCATCACCCGGGCCCGCATAAACTGATAGTCCTTGTCCTTCGAACCGCCTCCATTGTCAAAGCCCAGCCGCTTCGGACTCATAATGGCCTCCGCGCCCGCATTGCTTGTCATGATAATGATGGTATTCTTGAAGGAAACCTTCCGTCCCTGCGCATCGGTGATATGACCGTCATCCAGCACCTGCAGCAGAATATTCAGCACATCCGGATGCGCCTTCTCGATCTCATCAAAGAGTATCACGGAATACGGATTCCGCCGCACCTTCTCCGACAGCTGACCGCCCTCATCGTAGCCCACATAGCCGGGCGGCGAGCCGATCATCTTGGAGACGCTGTACTTCTCCATGTACTCCGACATATCCACACGAATGAGATCTGCGTCCGTACCGAACATGGCCTCTGCCAGCGCCTTGGAAAGCTCAGTCTTTCCGACACCCGTCGGTCCCAGGAACATAAAGGAGCCAATGGGCCGCTTCGGGTCCTTCAGGCCCACACGTCCGCGCTTGATTGCCTTGGCCACGGCGCGCACTGCTTCCTCCTGCCCCACAACCCGTTCATGTAAAATGTCTTCGAGCCGCAGAAGCCGTTCCGTTTCCTTCTCTGCCAGCTTCTCCGCCGGAATGCGGGTCCATTCGGACACCACCTTTGCAATCTCCGCTTCTGTCACATGCAGGGGATTTTCTTCCTTTTCCTGCCGCCAGCTTTCCATCGCCTTATCCAGCTGCCGGCGCTTCCGCGTCTGCTGCTTCTTCACCGCAGAGGCCAGTGCAAAATCTTCCGCACGAATCGCTTCCTCCTTGGCATCTCCCAGCTTCTCCAGCTCAGCCCGCAGCTTCCGCACCTTATCCGGTTCCCCAAGTGAAGTAATCCGCAGCTTAGAGGCCGCCTCATCCACCAGATCAATGGCCTTGTCCGGAAGGAAGCGGTCGCTGATATACCGGACGGACAGCTTCACAGCCGCCTCCAGCGCAGACTGTTCGATCACCACCCGGTGATGCTCCTCATAGCGCGGCCGAATGCCCTCCAGAATAGCCAGCGTCTCCGGTTCCGAGGGTTCATTCACGGTAACCGGCTGAAAGCGGCGCTCCAGCGCCGCATCCTTCTCAATGTGCTTCCGGTATTCCTCCAGCGTAGTGGCGCCGATCACCTGCAGCTCACCTCTCGCCAGCGCCGGCTTCAAAATATTTGCCGCATCCAGTGCACCCTCTGCACCGCCGGCACCGATGATGGTATGAATCTCATCGATAAAGAGCAGCACATCTCCGTCATGCTGGGCCTCATGGATCACCCGCTTGATGCGTTCCTCGAATTCGCCCCGGTACTTTGAACCGGCCACCATGCCGGAAATATCCAGTGTCACCAGCCGTTTTCCGCGAATGGTCTCCGGTACGCTGCCCTCTGCAATGCGCTGTGCCAGTCCCTCCGCCACGGCCGTCTTTCCGACGCCCGGTTCTCCGATGAGACAGGGATTGTTCTTGCTTCTTCTCGAAAGAATCTGCACCACCCGCATGATCTCGTCATTTCTTCCGATCACGGGATCCAGCCTGCCTTCAGCCGCCATGGCTGTCAGATCCCTGGAATACTGGTCCAGCATCGGGGTTTTGCTCTGCGGCTTTTCCCGCTGGCCGTTCCGTTTCTCACCGGCCACCGCATCGCCCGACGCTGCCACAAGCTGCTCATACAGCTGCTGCAGATCCGCTCCCAGCGTCGCAATGATCCGTGCCGCCGTGCAGCCCGAATCCTTCAGGATCGCCATGAGAATGTTTTCAGTTCCCACCAGATGTGACTTCATCCGGCGCGCTTCCTGCATACTGGCTTCCATAACACGCTTTGCCGTCGGTGTATAGCCGGAATGATCCGCCACTGCCACCGTACGGTCCGGTGCAATGAATTTGGCGATCATTTCCTGAATTCTGTCTTCATTGATTCCGCCGGCCGCCAGAATCCGCGCCGCAACGGAAGTATTTTCTCTTCTCAGTCCCAGCAGAATATGCTCTGTCCCGATATACCCGTGGTGCAGTGCATCCGCCGCCTCGATGGCCAGCTGCAGTGCCCGCTGTGCCTGCATAGTAAATTGATTCATGTCTTTTCCCGATGCTTATAAGTCTTCAATATCCAGTTCCGTTTCGACGGTCGGCTTCTGCTCTTCGTTCAGCGAAGGCAGCACCCGGGTCTCTCCCAGCTCCTCTGCCTCCTCCGAGGCCTTCTCTGCAAATGCCTTCCTGTCAAGAAGGATGGTGGCCTCCAGCTCGGCATCGGCATTTTCCTCATCACCGGCATCGGCCCGCGGCAGCACCCGGGTACTGCCCAGATCTTCTGCTTCCTCCGTCTCATTCTGCACAGCAGGAATCACCCGGGTCTCTCCCAGCGCTTCACGGCTTTCCTCCTCTGCAGCTGCGGGACTGAACATTTCCTCCAGCCCCTGCTCGCGGTTCATTCTTCTCACCGCATCCGAGCTTCCCTTCTTCCGGTTTTTCCGAAGCAGCATGCACATGCCGAAGCAGAGCGCAAAGCACAGCGCACCCAGAACACAGCTCAGAATGAACTGGAAGTTATAGCGGTTCACCAGTGCATCATAGCGCTCCAGCATTTCCGGATAAGCCTCTGCGTTGTCCTTCAGCTCCGCCTGTACCGGATCCGCAAAATATCTCTGCAGCGTTTTCTCACTCAGGTCATAGCGATAGAAATTCAGTTCACCGGCATCATTCATGCCATATACGATGCAGGACTGATGCTCTGCGTCCGCCTTCCATACCCAGCCCTTCACCTGATGGCCGTCGATATCAATCGTACTCTCCGCAAAGCCCTCCGGTATCTCCACATCTGAGCCCGGATTCATGATGGTGATCGTCTTTTCCTTGGAAGACAGCTTCACGCCCTCGTTCACCGTCTCTGTGGCGGCATTCTCAGCTGTGCTTTCTCCGCCCTCCTGTCTGGTCACATTCAGGCTGTATACGGTCTGCGTGCCATCCTGCGCCCGGACGGTAATGCTGACTGCATTTTCACCCATGTTCAGGCTGTCATTGCCGCTGACGCTGACAGAAGCCCCTTCTCCGGCCGGCACCGCATTAATTGCCAGCTGGCTCACATCCGTTCCTACCGTCACCTCATAGCTCGTCACATCCGCTGAAAATTCCGGGCTCAGGCTTCCCGGCGAAACCGTCAGCTCAGACAGAGACGCATCTCCCGATGCCGCTGCTTCCGCTGCCACCTGCACCGCAGAACTTCCCTGGTGGGTGATCTCCACGAGCGCCTCAGCTGTATCGTAAACCTCCTGCGTACTTACGTTAATGCTGGTGGGCCCGGCTGTCAGTGTCTTAAACTTCAGGTTATAGGCCAGCTCTCCGGTACCTTCTCCATTGCTTGCGCCATGGATCCGTACCGTGCCCGCACCGCCGTCCGCATCCGTCCCGCTGATGAACTCCAGCACAGAGGTATCATAGCTCACGGTAATGTCTGCCTTGGAAAGCGCCGCATCCGTGCTCTTCACCTTCATGGTCACATTTACCTCTGAGCCCACGGTCACTGTGGGGTCGGAAAAAGAAATCTGTCCCGTGGAAGCCAGCGCTGTCATGGACAGCAGGAAGCTGGCGGCCGCAGTACAAAGAATATATCTGTATTTTTTCATTTGTATTCTCCAATGCCTGTGTTTGCAACATTATACGATTCGGGAAACGCTGATTTCATCAGTATCTTTTTAGTATAGCACAGAAGTCCTGCTCATTCAAATGCAGATGCCGCCGCTACGGCGCCTCACCGACCACAACGAAGCTGCTGCCGTCAGCCGTTACATTCTGTGATGAAGCAGAAGCTCCGCTTTCACCCGATATCGACTGACCTCCGGTCTGACCGCCGGCTGCCCGGCTGATCAGGATCTGATAATTTCTCGTCGTTCCGTTCTGTGCAGTTACCGTTACGGTCACCGTTGTGGTGCCGTCAGCGAGCTGTACATTGCCGGTGCCGCTGATCTGGGCATGGCTCTCCGCCTGGGAAGCGCCGACATTTACCTCTGTCACAGAAGGATCCACGACAAGCGTATACTGCTCGGTATCCATGCTGAAGCCCGGTGTCAGAATGAAGCCGCTGACACTGAGACCTGACAGCTTGTTGTTGGGGCTTCCGTCGCCGGTCGGCTTTGCAGCCGCAGACTCCGGCATATTCAGATAGACCGGAATGCTGAATTCGTGCGCCGCCGCCTTCATTTCACTGGAATAGGCCGCGCTGAGC
>CAVAXR010000081.1:0-6764 GCA_963592375.1 Oribacterium sp.
TCCCCTGTCCCGGAAGATCGACAATGCCCGCAGCTCCGGCATAAACAGTGACGGCTTCAAGGGCCATATCTATCCGCTGGTCATGAAGGACGGCCACCGGCTCCTGCGCCGCACCCACATCCTCTACCGGCCGGAATATTTTCATCTTCCCCAGGTGCAGGTCTTCATAAAGGCCATACAGGAAGCTGAAAACTACTGCCTCCTGCCGGAGCCGAGTTCCATGTCGCCCGTTTGATTTTCGTCAGCCGACACCGAAATCGGTGATCTCATACAGCACCTCCACGGCCGGATCCTCCAGCAGCCACCTGTATTCCTTCATAAACCACTGTACCAGCTCTTCATCGCGGCGGATCGGCGTCGTATTGTTGTTGTATACATTTACGGTGCCGAGCTTAAAATAACGCTTCAGATACTCAATATCCCGGGCGATCATTTCCCGGGTCTGTCCCTGAATCCCCACCATCAGGCACGGCGAATCAAAATACTGTGCCACCTCCTCGGGGCCGGAAAAATCCGCATGCTTATTGAGCACCTTTTCGCGGAAATCGTGATCAAAGGTCTCTACCCCGATTTTAAATACGATCGGCACGGGCATTCGTTTCCGCATTTCCGCCAGCTTGTGCCGGTAGATCCAATGCGCTTCAAAAAACAGCTTCTGTATGTTTTTCTGCCGAATCACCTGTTCGATCCTTTTCAGTGTCTGCTCCGGAAGGTCAAAGCAGCTGGCCGAATCGATCACCTCCAGCACACCGAATTCTCCGGTCACCAGATCGAGAACACTGTCATTCAGCCTGACCATCGCCTGTTCGTCACGGCTGTTATCTGCAATATAATCGCAAAAGCTGCATTTTCCCCAGGCGCACGGGAAGCCCTGCAGAAGGCATATCTCCCGCTGGTTTTTATTCGTGATCCTGCTGTATCGTTCCGTCGGAATTCCCATATTTTCCTCTTATCCCTGTGCATTTTCACAGACTTTTTTCTGTTTCGGTTTCCAGATTCCCCGCAGCTCTGCCGGCAGCTTCTGCAGCACCGTTAAAGCCAGCCACAGCGCAATCACGCGATCCAGATAATCGGTCAGGATCTGCACGGCAAAAATGCTTCCGGTCAGCCCCAGCGGCGTCTTCGCCAGAAGCTGCACCAGAACCGATGAACCGGAGGAGGTTACGCCGCCGAACAGCACCGCATTGATCACGGAGCTGACAGCTGTTCCCGGTATGGTAACAAAAATCGCAGCAAGCAGAATACGGCCCGGCCTTATCTGCCGGCCCGCCGACATTACCCTCATATATCGTCCGGCAAATCCGGCCATCAGACCGGTGATCATTCCCACCGGTGCAAAATACAGAGAGTAAATATCTGTTGTCATGCCCAGAATCACACCGCTGAGCAGATTCGGCAGCATGCCGCACAGCGGGCCCATCCAGAGTCCTGTCAGAATGGTTCCGATGCTGTCCAGATAGATCGGAAGCCGCAGCATCAGGGCCAGCTGACCGCCTGCCACATTGATGCCCACGGCCATAGCCAGCATGCACAGCTTCATCGCAGACATCTTCCTCTGCCCGATTCTTTTGCTTTCATCCCTGCCGATTCCAATCGTCTTTTCTCCATTTGCCTGATGTCCCATTTCCATCATCACTGCCCTCTCTCCTTCCGCATTGTACGATGTCTGTATGTTTTTCTCATTCTTTGCTCCGCTTGTTTTCATACTTCCCGCGCCTCCTTTCGGATCAGCACCTCCAGAAGATCAAGCTCCTCTGCAGAAAGCTTCAAAAGCCTTGAGAAGAATATCCGGAAAAACCGCAAAACATCCACCTCAGTCAGGATATGCGCATTGGCCGGTTTCCGATAAAAATGCATGGAATCCACAACCGTCTGCCCCATGGAAATGCCGCCGGTCTCCACTGCCGTATACGCATCTATTCCATTGCAGACCGAGCGATCTGCAAAATATGCCACGGCCAGCGGATCATTGATCACACATCCGATCAGATGCTCCCATTCCCAATGGAAATCAAAATAAAACTTTGTGATGGCCTGCACAAAGGCACCCGTTTCCGGCTTCAGACGCTTCATATACTCCAGAAGGTCCGGTGTCAGCACGATCCTTCTTGTGACATCCAGCCCAACCATAAAAATCTTTTTTTCGAGCTCTGCCATGGTCTTATATACCAGCGCCGCCGCATCCGGATCTGCCCAGTAATTGTACTCCGCCACCGGAGAGCAGTTCCCGTGACTGCGGAAATTACCGCCCATGGACACAAGCTCATCGATCATGCCAAAGGCCTCCCGATCTCTTTCAATCATCCTTGCCAGATTGGTCATCGGTCCCAGCGCAATCACCGAGCACGGACTGCCCTCTGCCGCGCAGGCACGAACCTTGTCACATAAAAATTCCACGGCCGTCTGTGACTGCTCATAGCCTTCCACATCCGGAAGAAAGCTTTCTCCAAGCCCGTCTGCCCCATGCGTATCCAGTGCATTCACATAATCCCTCTGCAGCGGCCGCGGCTCTCCCCGGAATACCGGAACATCCAGCCGTCCGATCTGCTGCAGCACCTTCTTCGCATTTCCCGCACCCATCTCCACCGGGGAATTGCCGCAGACGATGGTAATGCCTTCTACCTGCAGCTCCTCCATGGAAAGCGCCAGCATGATCGCCAGGCTGTCATCAATGCCCGGGTCACAGTCAATAATGACTCTTCTTGTTTCCCTATTCATTTGTTTTGCCCTCTCTTTTTCCGCAAAGTGAGCACAAAAAAGGCTGTCTTTGCGTATTTTTCTGAGGACCTCAGATAAACACACAAAAACAGCACCCTGTAGTTTGAGTTATCTCTTGTTTTGTCTGCCTAGTTTTTTATACTGGGAGGTTCTCGAACCAGTCGGCATCGCTCTGCCGTTATGCTGCAGAATTTTCAGCAGCCGTCCCAGTATAACACAGTGAAAATCCCACCGTCAATGGCCAACTCCGGCCATTTGGACGCTTAAAGAAACGCGGCTTAAAGCATTTCCCTAGTCCACTGTCGGCATTTCCGTAAAGTCATTCTTCTTGTAGAACGGCTGCTTCTTCACGGTGATGTGGATGCGGAAGCCGTTGATCTCCTCCTTCAGGAAGATGAGCCGGATGGTCTTGCCGTCCGCTTCATAGCGCGCGGTATCATAGTCCACCGGGTACCCCACAGACTCCAGATACTCGATGGCTGCCGGAATGTCCTCTACAAAGAATCCCAAATGCCCGAATGTGCCCTTGCCGTTCTTCTTCAGAAGCTCCATCCGGTTGTCCTCCGTGAAGTAGCCGGCCGGAATCTCTCTGTAGTTGTCATAGCCCATAACCGTTGTGAAGAAATCCTTCATGCGAACGCCCTCCTCCGGGGTTCTCGCATTGATTCCCACATGTGCAAACTCAAACTTAATCTTCTCTGCCATTGTTTTTCTCCTTTAATGAATGCCGCCTATCCCAAGCAGTCTTCGTTACAGTTATTATACATGGCACTGAAGCCAAAAAGCACATACATGTTTCGGAACGGTTTGAATAGAAAATTTCTATTGCCATAAAAAACACACCCCGGACCAAAGTCCGGGGTGCGCCTGTTCAGTTCATTTTTAAAGCTGGCAGCTGAATTACTCAAAAATCAGCATTGCCTCAGCCTTCATAAATCGGATGCGCATCGGTCAGCTTCTTTACCGTCGCGATGATCTCTTCCCTGGAGTTATCGAAGTCTGTCGCGGCCTTCATGATGCACTCAGCGATCGGCTTCATATCCTCCTCCTTGAAGCCTCTTGTGGTCACAGCGGCTGTGCCGATACGAACGCCGGAGGTTACGAACGGAGAGCGGGGATCATTGGGGATCGCATTCTTATTGATGGTAATGTTGACCTCATCACAGCGGTTCTGCAGATCCTTGCCGGATACCTCCAGATTGGTCAGATCCACCAGCATCAGGTGGTTGTCTGTTCCGCCGGATACCAGCTTGAAGCCCTGGGCAACCATGGCATCAGCCAGTGCCTTACAGTTCTTCACGATCTGCTCCTGATAGGTCTTGAATTCCGGCTTCAGTGCCTCACCGAAGCAGATGGCCTTGGCGGCGATCACATGCTCCAGCGGTCCGCCCTGGCAGCCCGGGAAGATGTTCTTGTTGAAGTTATACTTCTTGGCAGCCTCCTCATTGGCAAGGATCAGGCCGCCTCTCGGTCCGCGCAGAGTCTTATGTGTAGTGGTGGTCACGACATCCGCATAGGGAATCGGTGACGGGTGCAGTCCGGCAGCCACCAGTCCGGCAATGTGCGCCATATCTACCCAGAGTGCAGCGCCGCACTTGTCCGCGATCTCACGGAAGCGCTTGAAGTCAATGATTCTCGGATATGCAGAAGCGCCGGCAATGATCATCTTCGGTTTGCACTCCATGGCAAGCTTCTCTACCTCATCATAGTCGATGTAGCCCTCTGCATTGATGCCGTAGGGAACGATCTTGTAGAAACGGCCGGAGAAGTTGACAGGTGAGCCGTGGGTCAGATGTCCGCCCGCATCCAGAGACATGCCCATGATGGTGTCGCCCGGCTCGCAGATGGCCATGGTCACTGCCATATTGGCCTGGGCGCCGGAATGCGGCTGTACGTTGGCATAATCACAGCCGAACAGCTTCTTTGCACGCTCAATGGCCAGTGTCTCGATCTCGTCGACATTTACACAGCCGCCATAGTAGCGCTTTCCGGAATATCCCTCTGCATACTTATTGGTCAGCACCGTACCCATTGCAGCCATGCTGGCTGCGGACAAGATATTCTCAGAAGCGATCAGCTCGATGTTTCTCTGCTGTCTGTCATACTCCTTCAGAATGCCGGCACCCACCTCAGGATCCGCTTCCTGAATGAAATTCATGATCTCCTTAATCATAGTTCTGTCTCCTCTCTTTGGTCAGTCGCGGAACTGGTAGTCCTGAATTACGAACTGCAAGTCCTTCCTGCCATTATACTCATTTACATTTGGGTAGTAAACCAAATCCATGTGTTTTTTTCGGCCGCGCTCCTGCAGAAAACGCTCACCGTCACCGAAATAGATGCCCGTAAAGCTCTGTCCGTCTCCGAAAAGCTCGAGGCGCACCACATTGCGGCTCTTCCCCATCACCCGGACACCGCCAATGGCAAGATTTTTCCAGGCGAACTGCGGTTTTTCATTTCCCATGCCGAAGGGCGCAAGCTTCTCAAGATCCGTCACAAGCGCCTCCGTCACATAGGAAAGCGGCATCGGTACATCGATCCAGATCTTTTCCGTCAGGAGCTCCGGCGTAAGACACGCCCGGGCGTTGAGCTCCCGCCGGAACACGCCGACATTATCCTGCGGAAGCGAGAAGCCTGCCGCCATGGGATGTCCGCCGAACTTCGTCAGCAGCTCACTTACCTCCGCAAGACGCGTGGACATAGGATAGCCCTCGATGGAACGGCCGGAGCCCTTCACCATAGGAATGCCGTCCATCGGCTCGGCATCCGTCAGTACGAAGCTTGGCTTGTAAAAGGCCTCCCGCAGCCGCCCGGCCACGATGCCCGCGAGACTTTCATGCAGCTTCGGCAGGTAGACCACCAGCACCTGATCGCCGCTGTGTTCCCCCTCTGCCATAGCGATGGCTGCTGCTGTGGCTTCCTTCGTCATGTCCTTCCGGGCATCGTTCAGCTCCTTCAGCTTCACCGCCCGCGCCATGGCGTCCGCTTCATTATCCGACAGAAAGAGCTCCATGGCCAGCAGTGCCGTCCGCAGCCGCCCGCCGGCATTGATGCAGGGGCCGATCACAAAGCCCGCATGATAGGAGGTAAATGTTGTCTGCTCGTCCAGACCGCAGGCCGAAAGCAGCGCCCGCAGGCCGACATTTTCCGTATGCTTCAGCTTTTCGAGACCATATTTCACGATAATGCGGTTCTCGTCCTGCAGCTTCACCACATCGCAGACCGTCGCGATTGCTGCAAACTCCAGAAAGCGCTGCGTCTCCTCCGCCGGCCGGTTCCGCTTCTGATACAGCAGCTGGATCAGCTTCCAGGCCACCACCGCGCCGCAGATCTCGGGGTACGGATACCGGCTGCTCTCCCGCTTCGCATCCACCACAGCATCCGCCGGCGGCAGTATGTCCCGTGATTCACAGCCGTAGTCCTCGTCCATATTCTGCCGCACATCGTGGTGATCCGTCACCAGCACAGACAGGCCCAGCTCCCGGGCATGCTTCAGCTCTTCAATGGCGGAAATGCCGTTGTCACAGGTCAGAATCAGCTCTACGCCGTCTGCCTTGGCCGCATCGATCATCTGCACATTGATGCCGTAGCCGTCCCGGATCCGATCCGGAATGGCATAATCCACCTTCGCCCCCAGTGCCCGCAGGCCCTCATAGAAAATATAGGTCGCGCAGACACCGTCTACGTCATAGTCCCCCACGATACGGATATGCCGCCCCTCGGAAACCGCCCGGTCCAGCCGGTTCATGCAGCGGATGGCATCCGGCAGCAGCATCGGCGAGTGAAGATCCTCCGGCGTTCCGTTCAGAAACCGCCGAATCTGCCCGTCCGAATTCACCTCCCGGTTCCGAAGCACCCGCGCCGTCACCTGATCAATGGAAAAGCGCGCCGCAATTCCCTGAAAATCCGCCTTCTTCGCGTATATCATCCATTTTTTCATGGAAATGTCTTCTCCTCTAAAATGCTGGTAACTGTTTAGCACCACATCGCCACACCGCTTCGCGATGCGCGATGTGGCGGTTTAGAGGCGCTCCGCGCCTTATCCGCCA
>CAVAXR010000082.1:0-6591 GCA_963592375.1 Oribacterium sp.
CGCTGCTGGAGCGAAAGGGTGTGATCAACGGCATCCTTGCGTTTCTGCAGCTGCCACAGCAGAACCTCATCAATACGCCGGCGGCCATCGAGCTGGGCATGGTCTATGACTTCCTGCCCTTCATGATCCTGCCGATCTACAACACACTTGTGAAGATCGATGACAATACCATCAATGCGGCCTATGACCTCGGTGCGAGCTATCTGCAGACCATCGTGAAGGTCATTCTGCCGCTGTCCGTGCCGGGCATCGTGTCCGGTGTGACCATGGTATTTGTGCCGACGCTGACCACCTTTGCGATTTCCAACATGCTGGGCGGCGGCAAGATCTACCTGATCGGAAATGTCATCGAGCAGGAGTTTATGCAGAATTCCAACTGGAATCTGGGCTCCGGTCTCTCGATGGTGCTGATGATCTTCATCATTCTGTCCATGGCGGTGCTGTCCCGCTATGATTCGGGAGAGGAGGCGATGTTCTGATGGAGCGTTTGAAACGGTTTCTGCAGGATTTTTATCTTGTGCTCATCATGCTTTTCCTCTACGCGCCGATCCTGGTGCTGATCGTTATGAGCTTCAACACATCGAAGTCCCGCGCCCGCTGGGGCGGCTTCACTCTCGGCTGGTATACGGAAATGCTGGCGAACGAGGACATTCTGGTGGCGCTGCAGAATACGCTGATCATTGCGCTGATCTCGGCGCTTGCGGCCACGATTCTCGGCACCATGGCGGCCATTGCCATCCGGAGCATGAAGCCCCTCAGCCGGAATATCATCATGGGCATCACGAATGTTCCCATGCTGAATGCGGACATCGTGACCGGTATTTCGCTGATGCTCTGCTTCATTGCCTTTAAGATCAGTCTGGGCTTCAAGACTGTGCTGATCGCGCACATTACCTTCAACATCCCGTATGTGATCCTGTCGGTGATGCCGAAGCTCCGGCAGGCCTCGCAGGTGAACTTCGAGGCGGCGCTGGATCTCGGTGCCACGCCGGCCTATGCCTTCCGTAAGGTGGTGCTGCCGGATATTATGCCGGGCGTGCTGTCCGGCTTCCTGCTTGCCTTCACGATGAGCCTCGATGATTTCATCGTGACGCACTTTACCAGAGGCGCCGGCATTAACACCATCTCCACGCTGGTGTATTCCGAGGTGCGCCGCGGCATCAATCCGAGCATGTATGCGCTGTCCACCGTAATCTTCGGCGTGATCTTTGTGGTGCTGCTGCTGTCGAATTATGTGCCGGGCATCATGGAGCAGATGGAGAAGAAAAGGGGGCAGCAGGGATGAAGAATTACAGAAAGCTGCTGCTTCTTGGCAGTGCGGCGCTGGGACTGCTGTGCCTCAGTGCCTGCGGAGAGAGTGCCGGAGAGGAGACAGAGGCCGCTGCGGCAGATGAGGGAAATGTCGTCAACGTCTACAACTGGGGCGAGTACATCGATCCGGATGTGATCGACATGTTTGAAGAAGAGACGGGCATCCGGGTGGTCTATGACATGTTTGAGACCAACGAGGAGATGTATCCGGTCATCGAGGCCGGCGGCGTCATTTACGATGCGGTCTGTCCTTCGGACTACATGGCAGAAAAGATGATAAAGAACGGTCTTCTGGCGGAGCTGGATTATGCCCAGATCCCGAATTCATCGGAGATCGGCGAGGAATACTACGACATGTGCCGGAAGTTTGACCCGGAGAACAAGTATGTCATGCCCTATACCTGGGGCACCGTCGGCATTATCTACAACACGGATATGCTGGACGAGCTGGGGATCCCGTATCCCACGAAGTGGGCGGATCTCTGGAAGCCGGAGCTGAAAAACGAGATCCTGATGCAGGATTCGGTTCGTGACGCCTTCATGGTGGCCTTGAAGAAGGACGGCTATTCCATGAATACCATGGATGAGGCGGAGCTGGATCAGGCGAGGGACGAGCTGATCGACCAGAAGCCGCTGGTGCAGGCCTATGTGGTGGATCAGGTCCGCGACAAGATGATCGGCGGCGAGGCTGCGGTCGGCGTCATCTACTCAGGTGAGATCCTCTACATCCAGGATGAGGTCGGTGATGAGATGAACCTCGAGTATGTGATCCCGGAGGAGGGCACGAATCTCTGGGTGGATGGCTGGGTGATCCCGAAGAACGCGAAGCACAAGGCGAATGCTGAGGCCTGGATCAACTTCCTGTGTCGCCCTGACATCGCCAAGCTGAACTTTGAGTACATCACCTATTCCACACCCAACACCGGTGCCTATGAGCTGCTCGACGATGAGTACAAGGAGAATGAGGCTGTATTCCCGGACATGGAAGAGGTGCTGGAGAAGGGCGAGGTCTACAACTATCTCGGAAATGAGGGAGATGCGCTCTACAACGACCGGTGGAAGACCATTAAGGCAAGCTAGCCTGTTCCGGGGTTCGCGCAAGCTTGGCTTGCGGGTCCCCGGAACAGGGGGCGTTCCGATTTTTGGCCTCCGGGGTTCGCGCAAGCTTGGCTTGCGGGTCCCCGGAACATGGGGGATTCGATTTTTGGCGCCGGGGCATTTTGCGTTCGTCACTTTTTTAACGAGCGCTTTCCAATGCGTGGGAAGTGTGCTAAAGTAGGTGGCATCAGAAAAATTTTGGAGGGCTGTATGAAGGACAGATATATCGCATATGTTGGCTCATATTCATATACAGGTTCGGCGAAGGGAATCACCATCTGTGACGTGGATGTGGAAAAGGGAACATTGACAAAGCGTACCGAGGTGGAGGTGAACAATTCCTCTTATCTGGTGGCATCCAGAAACCAGAAGACACTGTATTCCATTTCGGATGAGGGCGTGGTGGCCTTCCGCATTCTGGACAACGGGGCGCTGAGCAAGCTGAATACCAAAAATATCCGCGGTATGAGAGGCTGCCATCTGGCTATCGATCAGTATGATGAGTATCTGATGGTATCCGGCTATCATGACGGAAAGGCAACACTGCTGAAGCTGGAGAAGGACGGTTCTGTCGGACCGATCATCGACGGCATTTACGACAAGGGCATCGGCTCCGTGGCAGAGCGTACCTTCCGCCCGCATGTCACCTGCTCCCGTATGACAGATGACCAGAAGTATATTCTGGTAGCAGACATGGGAATCGATCAGGTAAAGGTGTTCCGCTTCGACAAGACCGACGGCAAGATGCGGCAGATTGATACCATCCGCTGTGAGCTGGAGTCTGCACCGCGGCATTTCCGCTTCTCACCGGACAGAAAGTATCTGTATCTGATGTACGGCATCAAGAATGAGGTTGATGTTTTCAGCTTCCGTGAGGGTGAGCATAAGAATGACATTTCACTGGAGAAAATCCAGACCATCAGCACCCATATGGATAAGGACAACAGTCCGATGATCGCGGCCTGTCAGATGCGCTTCTCTCCGGATAAGGATGCGAAGCATCTCTTCGTTTCCAATGCGGGACTGGAGACCGTCACCATTTACGACAGAGATGTAGAGACCGGACTTCTCACCGTGAAGGGTTCTCTTCCGATTGCCGGTGAGTATCCGAAGGACTTCTGCATCTTCCCGGATGAGAAGCATATCGCAGTGGCAAACCATGAGTCCGGCACACTGACCTTCTTCTCCGTGGATTATGAGAAGGGCCTGCTGGTGATGAATGCACGGGAGCTGGAGATCGATGAGCCGAACTGCATCTGCATGGTTAAGCTCTCAAAGTAAGACTGAGGGCACGGCATGGCAGGAAATACATTCGGAAATATATTCAGAGTCACGACCTTCGGAGAGTCCCACGGGGCGGGACTCGGCGTCATTGTTGACGGCTGCCCGGCGGGGCTCCCGCTTTCTGAGGCAGATATTCAGCCCTATATGGACCGGCGGAAGCCGGGACAGAATCTGAAGACTACGCAGCGGAAGGAAGCGGACAGGATAGAAATTCTGTCGGGTGTGTTCGAGGGGCGAACAACCGGCACCCCGATCGCTATGCTGGTGCGGAACAGCGACCAGCATTCTAAGGACTATTCGCAGATTGCGGAGGTTTTCCGGCCGGGACATGCGGACTTCGGCTTCTATGAGAAGTACGGGCTGCGGGATTACCGGGGCGGCGGACGATCCTCCGGCAGAGAGACTCTGTCGAGAGTGGCGGCAGGGGCAGTGGCAGCGAAGGTGCTGGCGATGCTCGGCATCACGGTAAAGGCGCAGTGCATCGAGCTGGCCGGCATTGATACGCGGACCCCGGAGGGACAGCAGCAGGCGGATGCCGAGGTGCTGCGGCTTCGGGCAGAGCAGGATTCTGCCGGCGGCGTGGTGGAGTGCCGCGCCTTCGGACTTCCGGCAGGACTGGGGGATCCGGTTTTTGACAAGCTGGATGCGCGGCTTGCGCAGGCGATCATGTCCATCGGTGCAGTGAAGGCGGTGGAGATCGGAGACGGCTGTGCGGTTTCCGGCATGCACGGCTCGGAGAACAACGACGGCTTTCAGGCGGAGATTCTTCCGTCGGGCGCGAAGACATTTACCAAACGGACAAACCACGCGGGCGGCATAATGGGCGGCATCAGCGACGGCAGCGAGCTCATCCTTCGGGCAAGCTTCAAGCCGACGCCCTCGATCGCACGTCCTCAGGAAACTGCCGATGAAAAGGGCGGGAACCTGACCATCGAGATTCAGGGGCGGCATGACCCGACGGTGGCAGAGCGGGCCGTGGTCGTGGTGGAATGTATGACGGCGGTGACACTGCTGGATGCGCTGCTTTTGAATATGAGCGCGCGGATGGAGTACCTTCAGAAGCTTTACGGCAAAGATCAGGCTTGAGTGTTCCGCAGAATGCGAGTATAATGACAGGGCTTAACCGGCCGTCGGCAAGGCATAACGGATATGCGGGGGATGCTGACGGTCAATTTATGACTAGAGAAAGGCTATAGTATGGCAGACAAAAAGCTTGTGGAGCAGATCACTCCTATGGAGGAGGATTTTGCCCAGTGGTACACAGATGTGGTGAAGAAGGCGGAGCTTTGTGATTACAGCTCCGTGAAGGGATTTATGGTGATTCGTCCGGCAGGCTATGCCCTGTGGGAGAATTACATGAGCGTGCTGGACAAAATGTTCAAGGAATCCGGCGTGCAGAATGTAGCCATGCCGCTGCTGATCCCGGAGTCTCTTCTTCAGAAGGAGAAGGATCATGTCGAGGGCTTCGCGCCGGAGGTTGCCTGGGTAACCGAGGGCGGACAGAAGAAGCTGGAGGAGAAAATGTGCGTGCGTCCGACTTCCGAGACGCTGTTCTGTGACTATTTCTCCAAGGTGGTGAAGTCCTATCGTGATCTTCCGCAGGTGCTGAACCAGTGGTGCTCTGTTGTCCGCTGGGAGAAGACGACCCGTCCGTTCCTGCGTACGAGAGAGTTCCTGTGGCAGGAGGGACATACTGTACATGCGACAGCAGAGGAGGCTGAGGCCAGAACGATCCAGATGCTGAACATCTATGCAGATTTCACAGAGCAGTATCTGGCTATCCCGGTGGTGCGCGGCCAGAAGACCGATAAGGAGAAGTTTGCCGGTGCGGTAGCAACCTATACCATCGAGGCGCTGATGCACGACGGACAGGCACTGCAGTGCGGTACCTCCCATAACTTCGGCTCCGACTTCGCGAAGGCCTTTGACGTACAGTTCCTGGACAAGGACAACCAGCTGAAGCCGGTGCATGAGACCTCCTGGGGCTACACCACCCGTATGATCGGCGCTCTGATCATGGTGCACGGCGATGATTCCGGCCTGAAGCTGCCGCCCAGAATCGCACCGACACAGATCTGCATTGTGCCGATTCAGCAGAAGAAGGAAGGCGTTCTCGATAAGGTCTATGCGCTGAAGGAGCAGCTGATCCAGGCTGGCTTCCGTGTAAAGGTGGACGATACCGACAAGTCTCCGGGCTACAAGTTCGCTGACTGCGAGGTACGCGGCATTCCGCTTCGTATCGAGGTGGGTCCGAAGGATATCGAAAATGGTCATGCCGTACTGGTGCGCCGGGATACCCGCGAGAAGATTCAGGTGCCCTTCGAGGAGCTGAACGAGAAGACAGCCGAGGTGCTGGAGAGCATTCAGAACGATATGTTCGAGAAGGCGCAGAGCTTCCTGGAGGAGCATACCAGCAGCGCTACAAATATGGACGAGCTGGTAGAGATCGTGAATACCCGCCGCGGCTTCGTGAAGGCCATGTGGTGCGGCTGCCGTGAGTGCGAGGACAAGCTGAAGGAAATGAGCGGCATCACATCCCGCTGCATCCCCTTCAAGCAGGAGACCATTTCCGAGAACTGCGTTGTTTGCGGAAAGCCGGCACAGAAGATGCTGTACTGGGGCAGAGCTTACTGATGGAAATGCTGATTTTATCGGCGTTTCCCGAATCAAGAAATTTACACGCACTGTATTTTCAGGAAAATGCAGTCGGCGTTCGGCAAGGGGAGGCTTTCGGGAGAAAGGCTCCCCTTGTTGTAATCTGTGATTGTTTTGCAGCACCGAAAAAACTAAAAATTGGAGAGCTGAGCTTGCTCGGCGAAGCTTTTATGAGATTTTTCTGGTGGCGGATAAGGCGCGGAGCGCCTCTAAACCGCCACATCGCGCATCGCGAAGCGATGT